>JAWVZJ010000231.1:0-4832 GCA_033722255.1 Thermoanaerobaculia bacterium
GCTCGGGGACCGAAGAGAGCGTCCGTGGATCTCCACCTCCCAGCCGTCGAGGAGAAGGGGCTCGGCCACGGCCGGGAGCTCCCGGGGATTGATCTGAAGCTCGTGGTTGTGGGAGAGCTCCACCGGCTCCATCCCGAGCTCCAGGAGCCTCACCAGGGCGTTTCGCTCGAGCTCCATGTCCCGCCGGACGTAGACGCCTTTCTCGAGATCCAGGATCGACGACTCGTCGTCCCCGGCGTCCACCTCGACGCCGCCGTACACGAAGGAGAGCTCCGCCAGGAGCGGCGCCTCCACGTCCGACGGTCCCGAGACCGGTTCCAGCACGAGGCGGGGCTGGGGAGGCGATCGCTTGACCGAGAGCTCGAGCTCGGAGGGCGTCTCGATCTTCGGCAGGGCCGGCAGGTCCAGCAGCGAGTCCAGGGCCTCTTCCAGGTCCTCCTCGGGGATCACGACGTCTCCGGTCTCCCGGAGGAGATCGATCCACGGAAGCTCCGCCTCCGACGCGGCCCGGAGGCGGGCCACGCTCCGCCCGAAGACCACCAGTCCCGACCTCCCGTTGGCGGAGCCGGCTCCGTTCCCGGCCAGGATCAGCTTCGCGTCGCTCAGGGGCACGCTCTCGTCCTGGCCCTCGTGCTCCAGGGCCCCGCTCAACCGCGCGCCTCCCCCGGAGGCGATGTCCAGCCTGAGCGCCAGCCTCCAGGCCTCCTCCTCGTCCCAGGAGAGGGTCGGGGGATTGCCGACGTTCCGACCGTTCCACCAGCCCAGAACCCCCTCGGAGCAGAGGTGGGGGACGACGGAGTCGTAGAGCTGAGGAGGAAGTCGGACGCTCTGGATCGTGGTCCTCCGCGAACCCCGGCGCCCCCGCCGTCCACCCCGTTGCTTGCGGCCACCCTTCCTGCCCTTGGAGTCCACGGGGAGCGCGGCCACCACTCCGCCGATCTCGACCGCCTCGGCGTCGCTTCCGTCCCGGGGCTGGAGCAACCGGTCCAGCTCGTCGGGTCGGAGCCGGATCCGTTTCAGATTCCGCCCCTTCCTTCGCGATCCGGCGGGACCGAAGATGTCCAGGACCAAACCCCCCGCCTTCTCGCTCGCCGACGTGTTGACCAGGAAACGCACTTCCCGGAGTCGGCGGTCCGGCTCCTGCTCCTGCTCGGACGAATCGGTGAGCCGATCGACCTCCTCCCTGACCGAGTCGAAGAGGGAACGCCAGGAATCGGGACCACCACCCTTCCGTCCTCCTCGCTTCCCCTTCCCCCGACCCCTCTTGTTCCCGTCCCGCTGGAGATCCTCGTGGAGGTCGAGATCCCCCCAGTTCGCGGCCCGATCCTTCTTCAGGGAGACCCGGTCTCTCCCCGCGGGTTGCTTGTCGGTCCCGGCCTTTCCCAGGATCGCCAGGACCGCCCAGAGGTGCTCGCAGGGAGTGCCGTCCGCGAACCGGTCACACTCGCAGAAGCCGTGGAGGGCCCGCTTCTCCGGAACCAGGGTCCAGTCGAACCCCACGGCGTATTCCCGGTCGTCGTCGTCGACGTAGGCCCGGGCCCGGGTGTCCGTCATCTCCACGTCCACCCGCCCCTGCGCGACCAGCTCCTCTCCCCGATCTCGATCCTTCGGCTGGAAGTGGGAGGAGCTCCGCTTGTGAATCGGGACCGGAGGCTTCGGCTTCGAGCCCTTCTTGTGAGATCGGCCTTTCCGGCGACGTCCGCGGGAGTTGGAATTCTTGCTCATGAAGATGCGACTGTTGGTGATGGTGTACCCGGTCTCGCTGCGTCGGATTCGAAGCTCGAATCATCGGACTCGGCCCGGAGATCCAGCTCCCTCGTCGATTCTGTTGGCTCCGCGGACATCGAGGGCTTCCGACCCGGGGTCGAACGCGGGCACCGCATTCGAGCCGGAGCAGTTGGCAAACCTTGCAATCCGCGATCAGGACCGGAGGATGGCTCTCGTCTCGTCGTTCCCTCGTCGGAGCCCACCCAGGCCGAGACCTCGAGTGCCGCCAAGTCGACGCACGAAGAGACTACCATCCGGAGATCGAATCGTACAGACCCTCCAGCAGATTCTCGATGGCGAATGGCCTTTCCGTCGGAAACGCCGGGCTCGAGTCCCCTGCTATCGGCACCGGAAACAGCCTCTGCGGTGAATTCATTCCCACCCGGTCCCGAGCGATCCACGGACAGTCCCCGGCGCTCCCTGGCTCCCTCTCCGCTCCCCTTCCGATTGACGTACACTGGGACCGGACGGGGAACGAGAACCGACCTCCGAGGTATTCATGGCGCCGGTAGAATCCGTACTCGACTTCCAGCTCACGCTCGAAGAGACCGGTCGGTCCACCGCACGGACCGTCCTCCTCCGGGTCACGAAGTAGTCTGACTCCGGAGCCAGCCTCTCACCCGCCGATGTACGACGAGTTCTACGGCTTCTCCGAGCCTCCCTTCCACATCACACCCAATCCCCGGTTCCTGTACTTTTCCCGGCAGCACCAGGAGGCCTTCGACCACCTCGTCTTCGGGGTCCGGGAACGGAAGGGGTTCATTCAGCTCACGGGAGAGGTCGGAGCCGGAAAGACCACCCTCTGCCGGGCGTTCCTAGAGCATCTGGGATCGAGCTACGAGACCGCCCTGGTCCTGAATCCCCGCCTGACTCCGACGCAGCTCATGAGGTCGATTTTGGTGGAGCTCGGTCTCGAGCCCCACCGGACCCGGGACGCCTGTCTCGCCGATCTCAACGAGTTTCTCCTGGACCGAGTCACCCGGGGACGGGACGTGGTTCTCCTCATCGACGAGGCCCAGGACATGGACCGGGAGCTCCTGGAGGAGGTCCGGCTTCTCTCGAACCTCGAGACCGACGATCGAAAGCTCCTCCAGATCGTCCTCATCGGACAGCCCGAGCTCCGAGATCTACTGGCGGACGACGCCCTCCGACAGCTCCGGCAGCGGATCCTCGTTCGCTATCACCTGGATCCGCTGTCGGCGGACGAGACCGAGAGCTACATCCGATATCGGCTCGGGGTGGCCGGCGCGAACTCCAGGCCCACGTTCGGCTCCGGCGCCCTCCGGGCCATCCATCGGTACTCCGGCGGCATTCCCAGGCTGATCAACGCCGTCTGCGACAAGACGCTTCTCTGTGGCTATGTCGTCGGCGTGGACCATCTGACACGAAGCCATGTCCGCCGTGCGGTCCGGGAGCTGGAGGGCGGATGAGATGAGTCTGATCAGCGAGGCCCTGAAAAAGGCTCGCCTCGAGTCCGGGGACCGAAAGGAGCGCCTCCCCTACGTCACCCGGCCCATGCCCCCGAAGCGCCGAGCTCCCCTCTGGCCCTGGCTGGTGGCTTCGATCTCCCTGAGCCTCGCGGGGGGAATCGTCGTGGGAGTGCTCCTCCTGCGGGTCGGCGGGCCGGAACCGGTTTCCTCCCCTTCGTCGAGGAGCTCGACCGGGATCACGCCGGACACCTCTCTCGAGCGTCCCTCGGCCGACCTCGGGACACGGCGGTCGTCAGGGAGTTCCGAGCCCGGCATGAAGGACGGGCGACCCGCTGAAGACCTCCCCGGCAGAGGAGATCTCTCGACCGGCCCGGAGACCCGGGAGACGGATGACCCTGGGGAATCCATGAACTCGGAGGGTGACTCCCTGGGCTCGGTGGACAGGTCCGACGTCACGGTGGCGGAAAACGAGAGCTCGATGACCGTCTCCGAGGAGATCGCGGCCGGCCCGCAGAGGACCGATCCTCGGGTGGAGAGCGCCGACCTCCGAACGAACTCGCCCGCTGGGACCGGAACGATCTCGGCGAGGTCTCCCGCTCCGAGGTCCCGCGGGACCATGGGCGAACCCGGTACCCGGGAGGCGGAACCGGCCCGGCCGGGCCCCGAACCCGGAAGCTCCCATGACCGGCGAGTCGTCCTGCCCGACGGGAGCGAGATCGTCCTGGGGGGGATCGCCCTCTCCGACGGTACCGCGGCGGTCCTGATCAACGGGGACGTCCTGGCTCCCGGTGACTCCAGAGAGGGCTGGCGCCTCGTCCGGGCCGAGAGAGGCCGGGTGGAGATCGAATGGGAGGGGATCCGCTTCTTTCTCGAGCTCTGATCGCCGGGGTACCCGAATCATTCTCGAGAGCGGGTCGGGACCTGAATGAGCTGAATGGGGGAGCTCATCTACGAGCCTAGCTCCCCCGGCTGAATGGGGGAGCTCATAAACCCTAGCTCCCCCATTCAGGGGGAGTGGCCAGGAGCTGCTCCACCCGCTCGGTGTCCAGGGGTCGAGCGAACCAGTAACCCTGCCCCTGGGGACAGCGGAGATCCCGCAGCCGGCTGGCCTGGGCCGCCGTCTCCACACCCTCGGCGATCACGTTCATGTCCAGGGTCTCCCCGAGGGTCAGGATCGTCTTCACGATGGCATCGGCGTCGGCCTTCTTCTCCAGGGCCGAGATGAAGGACCGATCGATCTTCAAGGTGTCGTACTGGAAGCGCTGGAGATAGCTCAGCGAGGAGTATCCGGTGCCGAAGTCGTCGATGTCGAGCTGCACTCCCAGGGCTCGGAGCTCGGTCAATCGGGGGAGGACCACATCTCCGTGGTCCATGAGGATGTTCTCCGTGATCTCGAGCTTCAGGCTCGACGGGGCGAGCCGATTCTGCTCCAGGATCTCCACGACCCGGTCCACGACGTCCCCCTGGAGGAAGAGCTGCCCCGACACGTTCGCGCTCATGGACAACGGGGGTCGACGGGGAAATCGCCGCTGCCAGTCGGCGAGCTGTCTCCCCGACTGGTTCAGGACCCACCAGGCCAGAGGGACGATCATCCCGGTCTCCTCCGCCACGGCGATGAACTGTCGAGGTCGGACC
>JAWVZJ010000232.1:0-4789 GCA_033722255.1 Thermoanaerobaculia bacterium
CCGTCGAGGCGCACGGTCCGCCGGCCGGCGTGGTCCAGGAGGCGCCCCGGCGTGGCCACCACGATGTCCGGTCCCCGGCGGAGGTCTTGGAGCTGGGGTCCGTACTTGACGCCGCCGATGAGGCAGGCCGTCTTCAGCTGGTGGTCCTCGGTGAACAGGTCCAGAAAGGCTCGGGTCTGGAGGGCGATCTCCCGGGTGGGGCAGACGATCAGACCCCGGACGCCCTCACTGTGGTAGAGGCGCTCCACCATAGGAAGGCAGAAGGCCGCGGTCTTGCCCGACCCGGTCTGGGCCAGGCCGACGAGATCCCGACCCTCCATGGCGATGGGGATTCCCTCCGCCTGGATCCGGGTCGGATGGGTGAAGCCCTGGTCCTCGAGGACGTCGAGGAGAGGCGGGCTGAGATCGAAGTCTTCGAAGGTGAGGTCGGTGGTTTCGATGTCGCTCTGGGCAATGGCGCTCTGCATGGTGCTCCCGATGAGTTCTCAGGTGAATGTGGCTCGCAAGTCGGTTTCGTTGGGATTCGCGTCGGGTGGAATGACGTGGTTGGCTCGAAGGGGTCGGATCAGCGTCGGTTGGCCGGGAGGATCCTCTTCCGGGGTCGATAGGCCGCGGGGGTGATTTCCACCAGCTCGTCCTTCTTCAAGAACTCCAGGGCCTGCTCGAGGCTCAACCTCCGGGGAGGCGCAAGGCGTGTGAGCTCCTCGCCGCTGGCGGCCCGGACGTTCGAGACCTTTCGCTCCCGGCAGATGTTGACGTCCAGGTCGGTGTTTCTCGAGTGTTCGCCGACGATCATGCCTTGGTAGACCTCGTCTCCGGGAGCCACGAAGAGGGTACCGCGGGGCTGGAGATTTTCGATGGCGTAGGCGGTGGCCCGTCCCGCCCGGTCCGCCACCAGCGAGCCGGTGGTCCGGGACTCGATCTCGCCGTGCCACGGCTCCCAACCATCGAAGAGCTGGCTCATCAGCCCGGCTCCCCGGGTCTCGGTGAGGAAATCCGTCCGGAACCCTATCAGCCCCCGGGAGGGGATCCGGTAGCGGATCCGGACCCGACCGCTTCCCTGGTGGGCCAGATCGATCATCCGACCCTTCCGCTCTCCGACGAGACGGGTGACCGCTCCGACGTGTTCCTCGGGACAATCCACGACGAGGATCTCCATCGGCTCTCGGGTCACACCCTCCTCGTCTCGGGTGATCACCTCGGGCTTGCCCACCCCCATCTCGTACCCCTCCCTGCGCATCGTCTCGATCAGAATCGCCATCTGGAGCTCTCCCCTTCCCGAGACCTCGAAGCTGTCCGGGGTCGGGCCGTCCTCGACGCCGATGGCCACGTTGTGGAAGCTCTCCCGCTCGAGGCGTTCCTTGAGCTTCCTGGAGGTCACGAATCGGCCCTCCCGACCGGCGACCGGGGAGTCGTTGACGTAGAACATCATGGAGAGTGTCGGCTCCTCGACTCGCAGAGGGGGGAGGGGCCGCGGGGTCTCGGGATCGACCACGGTATCTCCGATCCCGACCTCCTCCAGGCCGGCCAGGGCCACGATGTCCCCGGGGCGGGCTTCCGGAAGCTCCACCCGCCGCAGACCCTCGAATCCGAAGACCGCGGCCACCGTTCCGAACCGCAGCCTCTCCACCTCCCGGCCCACCGCGACCTCCATCCCGGGCCGGAGCACCCCGTTCTGGATTCGTCCCACCGCCAGGCGGCCGATGTAGTCGTCGGAGTCCAATGTCGTGATCTGAAGCTGCAGCGGGCCTTCCGGATCCCCCGCCGGAGGGGGGACGGTCCGGAGGATCTCCTCGAAGAGGGGTTCCAGGCTGTCCTCCTCTCCGTCGGGCTCCCGACGGAGCAGCCCCTTCCGAGCGTCGGAGTAGAACACCGGGAACTCCAGCTGGTGCTCGTCGGCTCCGAGGTCGATGAACAGGTCGTAGATCTCGTCCAGGACCTTCCGGGGACGGGCGTCCTTCCGATCGATCTTGTTCACCACCACGATCGGTATCAGACCGGCTCTCAGAGCCTTGTCCAGGACGAAACGGGTCTGGGGCAACGGCCCCTCGGCGGCGTCCACCAGGAGGAGGACTCCGTCCACCATGGAGAGGACACGCTCCACCTCTCCCCCGAAGTCCACGTGGCCCGGGGTGTCCACGATGTTGATCAGGACGTCCCGGTACCGGATCGCCGTGTTCTTGGAGAGGATCGTGATGCCCCGCTCCCGCTCCAGATCGATGGAATCCAGGACCCTCTCCCGGACATCCTCGTGCTCCCCGAAGATCCCACTCTGCCACAGCATGGCATCCACCAGGGTGGTCTTCCCGTGGTCGACATGGGCTACTATCGCCAGATTTCGGCGGTCGATCCGGGTCGGGGACGGGCTCTGGGAGCTCGAGAGGGGCATCGTTCTGGGCTGTTCGCTGGAGCAGGTGGGTGGGAGCGAAACGGTGATCGCAAGCAGGTCCGCGATCCCCGGTCGACGTTTATAACACAACGGACCCCGGGCTTCTTCCGATCTCCTCGCGTTGGAGGCTCCCGAGGACCGGGCCGCAACGGCAGGGAATAGCGCTCCGCTCTCCATCTGTTAGACTTTTCGCACCGCGGTTCCGCCGCGTCCAAAATACAGAGAAGAACTACCGCTCAGCCCCCGCATCGGTGGCGCCGACCAGAGGAGAGGATCGTTGACGCTGAACGTCTGTTCCAACCCCGGAAGGATCGTCTCCACCCTGGCCTTCTTCCTGGTCCTCGCGGCCTTCGGGGACCTACCGATCTCCGGAGCCAGCCTCAGGCCCTCGCGCCCGGCCCTCATGAAGCAGGTCCGGGCCGCCCGGGCCCACGGGTACACTCATCTCGACACGCCCGCTCAGGTCCGGAAGTTCGTTCGCCACGGATATCTCGTCCCCGTGACCGGAGGCCAGAGCTTCACGGTGAAGTCCACGGTCAGCCACAAGGCTGCCCGCCCCGAGGTCAAGCTCTTCCTGCAGCGGCTCGGAGCTCAGTATCACCGGGCCTGTGGCGATCGGCTGGTCGTCACCAGTCTGGTCCGCCCCCGAAACCACCAGCCCCGGAACGCGTCACCCCTCTCGGTGCATCCCACGGGGATGGCCATGGATCTCCGGGTCTCCTGGTCCTCCCGCTGTCGATCCTGGCTCGAAAACACCCTCCTTCAGCTCGAGCGGTCCGGGGTCCTGGAAGCCGCCCGGGAGCGACATCCCCCTCACTACCACGTGGTCCTCTTCCCGCGCCAGTATCTCGACTACCTGGAGCGGATTCGGGGAGTGGACGTGACCGAGCTCCGGGCCTCCACCGCCGAGTACCAGGTGCGCCGGGGAGACTCCCTCTGGAAGATCGCCCGCCGACACGGCACCACGGTGGGCCAGATCCGGGAGGTAAACGACCTTCCCTCGACCCGGATCAAGCCCGGACAGGTCCTCTCGATCCCCGCCCGCTGAGCCGAGTTCATCCCCGTGGGTTGCTCCGGGCTCCCCGGAGGGCGGAATGGACGGTCGAGCGCTCGACAGCCCTGGGCCCCCAGGCCCTTCCCCTCAGCGGGGGAAGACCACGAGACGTCGGAACGGCGGCCGCCCCCGACTCTCCGACTCCAGCCCGGCCCGACCGACCTCTTCGTGCTGGAGCTTCCGGATCTCCGCCTGCCGGGGTGAGAGAGTCACGGGACGTCCTCCCTCGCCCACCTCCGCGATCGCCTCCCGGACCTCCATCAGGGCCATCCGCTCCTCCTCCAGTGCGTCTTTGATCCCCAGCTCCTCCCGGAGGAAGTCGGCGATCTGCGGGACGGAATTCCGCTTGATCACCTCCAGCCGCACTCCCTGGAGCCGGGCCTCCCGGAGGCGCCTCGGCTGCCGCCGTTCCTGGGCCTTCACGGTGAGCACCACGTCGGCTTCTGCCAGATCCTCCACGATCCGGACCGGCACCTTCAAACTCCGGATCGCCTTTTCCAACTTGTCCCGGCTCACCGCGTAGGGGAACAGACGAAGACCCCGACGAGACTCCGTCGGAACACGACCCTCCCTCCCGGACGCCGGAGAGCCGACGGGGAGACGAGTGTCCTCCACCTGGTATCCCTCCTCGGTTCGCCGGCGCCTTTCCCCGCCGACGGGACCTCCCCGGAGAATCCGATCCACGACATCCCGGATGTCGTGGTGTACCACCAGCTCGTCCTTGGCCCGGATCTCCACCACCACGTCGAAGGTCGGCGGCGCCTTCCTCTCCAGAACCGTCTTCTGGGTCCCCCGACGTCGAGCCTCCTCGTCCGAGAGAGTCACCGCCTGGATTCCTCCCACCAGGTCCGACAGGGTCGGGTTGTGCAGGAGATTCTCCAGGCTGTTTCCGTGGGCGGTGGCGATCAGCTGGACGCCGCGCTCGGCGATCGTGTGTGCAGCGGCAGCCTCGGCCTCGGTACCGATCTCGTCGATGACGATCACCTCGGGCATGTGATTCTCCACCGCCTCGATCATCACCTGATGCTGGCGATCGGGGACGGGAACCTGCATGCGCCGGGCCCGCCCGATCCCGGGGTGGGGAATGTCGCCGTCCCCGGCGATCTCGTTCGAGGTGTCCACCACCACGACCCGGCGCCCGGCGTCCTCGGCGAGGACCCGGGCCGCCTCCCGGAGTAGAGTCGTCTTCCCGACCCCCGGACGGCCCAGCAGGAGGATCGACTCGCCCTTTTCGATCACGTCCCGGAGGATCTCGACGGTCCCGAAGACCGCTCTCCCCACCCGGCAGGTCAGACCGACCACGTCGCCTCGGCGGTTCTTCAAGGCCGAGATCCGGTGGAGGGTCC
>JAWVZJ010000233.1:0-4760 GCA_033722255.1 Thermoanaerobaculia bacterium
ACGGTTCTCACCGGAGAGGACGTTCTCCACGATCGGCGAGCTCAGCGGTCCTCCTCTCCGGGCAACGGAGGCAACCCGGCATCCTCCCTCCCGATCACGATTCCACGGGCCACCCTTCCCGAAGGAACGTCCAGATCGAAGGGCCGGTCGTTCACCTCGACCCGGACGTTCGCCGGCTCGCCCAGGGTGAGCTCGATCCGGCGTTCCGCTTCGAGCTGAATGGACTCCCCCTGCACCCGCAGCTCGCTGAGGATCCGTTCTCCATCCACCCTCGCCTCCACCCAGCATTCCCCGGTGAAGACCAGCGTCACCTCCAGATCCTGCTCGTCCGGCGGGGCGACAACGCCCGGCTCCGAGACCTCCTCCGGTACGGCCCGGGGAACCGGAGCCGCCATCGGCGGCGTCTCCGGATCGGGCCCCATCTCGTCTCGGACCCCGGGATCCCGGACCTGAAGGGCGAAGAAATAGATTCCAAGACCCAGAAGGACGACTCCCACCAGGACCAGGAGGACGAAGGCGACTCGCAGCCACCGACCTCCCTCCCGGGTCCTGGGAAGCTCGGCTCCCGGACTCTCCAGCTCCTCGTCGGCTCTCTCCTCGCTGACCTGGAGGTAGAAGTTGACCACCTCGTCGGAATCGAGGCCCACGTACTGGGCGTACTGTCGCAGGAATCCCCGGGCGAAGATCGGTGCCGGGAGCCGTTCGAACCGGTCGCTTTCCAACGCCTCCAGATAGCGCATGCTGATCTTGGTGCTGTCGACGATCTCCCGGAGGCTGAGCCCGCGAATCTCCCGTTGCTGTCGAAGCCACTCGCCGAAGGAGGTCGCATCGCCCCCCTCCCGATTCCAGGGAGCCCGGACAGGGGTGTCGGATTCTTCGGGAACGTCCCGGTTCGACTGTTGCGGCATGGCTCTCAGAGATCGACTCGACGGGAGCTCGCCGACACCACGGCTTCTTCGCTTTCGCACCGCGATCGTCCGGAGGAGCTCGAATCACCGAGTGTCTCGGTGCCGCCTCGAAAAAGGACCTGCTCGCCCGAGTGGCCGACCGCCGGGCTCAGCTGAGCTCCGGTTGGACGCTTAATTGTAGGAGCCCGGCCACCTTCGGGTCAACGAGAATCCCCGAGGAGGAGCCGCGCCCGGCGCTGAACGGCGTGGGGAATCCTCGCGTTGCTCCTCACCGCCCGGAGATCCCGCTTCTTCAACATCGGCAGCAGGGACAGAGAGACCCGGACCGGCGTCTGGGGGTTCTTGCACAGCGCGGCCCGGATCGGGTAGCGCACCCCCCATTTCCGATTCCTGGCCACCACTTCCAGGACCGGCCCAGGGGTCGTCTCGCTCGTCACCATCGGCAGAAGGGTCGCTTCGGTACATCGGGGATTTTCGAGCATGGCTCCCACCACCCGGGCACTGGGGTCCTTCCGGAGGCTCTGGAGCAGAGTGGGGGACGCCCTTCGGGCGATCGACACCCTCTCTCCCACCGCCAGGCCCCCGAGACGATCCGCCAACCGGAGGTCCGCCGCCCGTCGAACCTGCGGTCGGATCGCCGTATCCTGACCGGCGGCCAGGAGATCCCGCCAGAAGAGGCCGTTGAGCAGATTCAACGCTTGGGCCGCCGGCGTCTTCGGATGAAGGGCCAGGCGCTTGCGAATCTCGTAGTACGACAGGAGACGCCGTTCCCCCAGGAGGATCCGGACGATCCTCTCCTCCGTATGGGGATTCCTGAGGATTCGCTCCACGTCCCGGGGCCCCAGCCGATCGAGCCATCGGCTCACCAGCTCCTCCAGCTCCTCTCCGACGGCATCCGCGAAGCGGTACGATTCCTCCTCGGGGATCCCCGGACGCTTCGAGTCGGTCACGGCGGCTCCCTGGTCAGGCTCCCCCGTAGGGCTCGATGTTCCGGACGGCCAGCTCCTCTCCGCCGATCTCGATCTCGTCTCCCGGTGCGAGGCCGAGAAGCCGTCCTGCCAGCTCCGACTCGTGGGAGAGGACCCCGGCCTCCGGATCGCTCTCCCAGGGACCCAGTATGGCGTAGCTCCGCACTTCTCCCTCCGGGCTCGCCAGGACCACTCGGGTGCCGATGCGCACCGTGGAGCCTTCGGCCCGGGCCAGATCGATGGCCCGGGCCCGGGAGAGATCCCGATCCAGGCTCTCGGCCCTGGACGTCAGGTACTCGTGGCGCTGGCGGGCGCTCTTGTACTCGAAGTTCTCCCGGAGGTCGCCGAGCTCGCGGGCCTCCTCGATCGCCTTCCGGTTCGCCGGGATCTCCTCCTCCAGCAGCACCCGGAGCTCCTCTCTCTTGGCCTCGATGGACCGGGGAAGCGCGTAGAGGGGAGACTCCCGGTCCTCGGAAGCCAGATCGGCGAAGCGAAGCCGAATCGCGTTCAGGAGGGGCCTCTTTTCGTGGTCCTCGAGCGCCGGGGACCGACGGAGGGTCTCCACCACCCGCCGGGCCTGGTCGATCTCCAGGTGCGGCAGAAGCCGGGGAAGGGTACCTCCGGACTCCACCTGTCGCAGAATCCGTCGCCGATGGGACCGAAACCGCTCGTCCCCCAGGGCCGAGAGAATCTGTCGGAACAGTCGGGCCGAGCCCCGGGCCAGGAGCTCCTCGTCTTCCGCCGCCCGCTCCACCAACCAGACGAAGGCGCCGGGACTGCGTCGGGGCCGGGCCAGGAGGGCGGTGACGGCGCTGTCCCATCGATCGGGGGCCTCGCTCCGGAGCCTCTCCCCCAGCTTCGAGAGGAGCCGGCGATCGGTCTCGAGGAAGAAGGCCGTCTCGAAGATCTCGTCCCAGTCCTCCCGGATCCCCGGCCATCGGCGGTACGCTTCTCCCCGATCGATCCGATCCAGGAGCCCGGCCAGGAAACGCCGGGCATCCCGGACGTCGGCCAGGATCGTGTCGGGAGAGACCGGCGAACCCGAGAGATCGACGGCGGCCCGGTCGAGATCGGCGGCGATGGAGAAGGCCAGGGCCGGATCCCCCTCCAGCGTCCTCCGGGCCTCCTGCAGGAGCTCCTCGACCATCCGCTCCCGGAGATCCTCGCTCCGGTCACCCTGACTCCGGAGGAGCTCGAGCTTTCCCCGGAGATCGGCCTCCTCGAAGCGTCGTTCCACGTCGGCCCGGGCGGCGTCCGCGCTCTCGGCCCAGCGATAGGTCTTGCGGCCTCCGGGAATTCCCACCATCCGGGGATGGCTCTTGACCAGGCTCCAGAAGTCGCTCCATTCCCCGTCGTCGACGATCTCGGAGAGCACGTCTCGGATCTCCCGGGCGCTCAGGGGCTCCTCGAAGCTCTCCAGGACGGTCCGGACCAGCCCCTCGGGATCCTCGGACACCATCTCCCGGAGCTCCGCCGGGTATTCCAGCTTCCGGCGGAGAACGTGGTCCGCTGGCAGGGGTCGAAGCACCTTCTCGGCCACGGTCAGACCCACCCCCACCCGCCCCAGCCCCTCGAGCTCGACCTTCAGGGTGTCGAGCTGGAGATTGACCTCCACCACCCGCCCCGCCCCCTTGCCCTCCATGAGGACGATGGTTCCTTCGTCCCGGGTCACGAGCCCTCGAAACCGGTCCACCTTGCTCCAGGTCTTCGGGATGTCCTCCGGCGCCCGATGGAGTCCCACCTTCTCGGCCAGGCCCTCGAAGCTCGGCCTCTCCCCGTGGAGCGTCTCCAGGGTGGCCAGGATCTCGTCGTGGAGCGCTCCGGGATCCTCGTACAGCAGCTCCCCCGCGTACCGCAGGAGCTCCAGCCTTCCCTCCTCCCGCCCTCGGTCGGAGAGCTGGTCCTCGGCCAGGGAGAGGAGGAGACGGGCTGTCTCCCCTTCGCCGGACTCCTCCACCAGCCTCGCCATCTCCCCCAGGGTCTCCAGGTCCAGGGGCTCCCGGTCCAGGAGCTCGAGCCAGCGCTCTTCCACCGCTTCCATCTCTCCGGCCTCCACGGCCGAGCGCATCTCCTGGCTCACGGACATCGGAAGGAGGTTACCCGGCGGAAGGGGGCTTTCCGGGCCCCGGTTCGTGGTAAGCCCGGATCATCGCCGGGTGCTCTCGCCGAGGGTGACGGTGAGCTCGACCCGCTCACCGTCCCGAATCACCACCGCGGTGACCGTCTCGCCGGGCTTCGACCCCCGGAGGACGTACATGAAATCGTAGATGTCACCGATCTCGGTTCCGGCCAGCTCCACCAGGATGTCTCCCCGGCGCATGCCCGCCTCGTCCGCCGGCCCCCCGGGCCTGGTACCGGCCAGGAGAACGCCCTTCTGGTCCTCGTCCTCCGGACCGACGTAGTCCGGGATCGTCCCCAGGGAGGCTCCGTAGGATCGGACGTCTCCCCCGACGGGAGCCGGCGCCTCCACCTCCCGGTAGGTCAGCGGCTCCTCCCGTCCCGAGAGGGTCGCCACGAGCTCGGCCGCGACCTCCGCGATCCGGGCCCCGCCGGCGGCGTTGATCTCCTCCCAGTCGTCACTGGGCTTGTGGTAGTCGTCGTGGGTCCCGGTGAACAGGTGGAGAACCGGAACCCCGGCGGCGTAGAACGGCGTCTGGTCCGAAGGTCCGTACCCGTCACCCCCCGGCACACACTCGACGCCCAGATTTCGGCAGATCGGCTCCACGATCTCGTCCCATTCCTCGGCCGAGTCTCCGCCCAGGAGGCTGAGCTCGTTGTTCCGGAGCCGTCCCACCATGTCGAAGTTGATCATGGCCAGGAGGTCTTCCGGGGAGAGGGAAGCCGGGAGCTCCCGGACGAACCGGGTCGATCCCACGAGGCCACT
>JAWVZJ010000234.1:0-4720 GCA_033722255.1 Thermoanaerobaculia bacterium
ACGTTCTACGTGGCACCGGTCCTCAATCCCGATGCCCACGGGAGCCTTTTCGCCTCTCCTCGGTACCGGCGTGGAGGCAATACCCAGCCGATCGACCGGGACGTGGACGGCCTCGTGGCCGAGGACGGCTACGACGATCTGAACGGCGACGGGGTCATCACCTGGATGCGGATCCCGGATCCCGCCGGGAGCTGGCTCCCCCATCCCGAGGAGCCCCGGGTCATGGTCCGGGCCGATCCCCTGAAGGAGCGGGCCGGCGCCTACCGGATGGTCCGGGAGGGTCGGGACGACGACGGCGACGGGAAGTACAACGAGGACGGTTCCGAGGGAGTCGAGGTGGACCGGAATTTTGCCCACGCCTTCGAGTACGGGAAGCCCGAGGCCGGCCCCTGGCCCAGTTTCGCCCCGGAGGCGAAGGGGATCATGGACTTCCTCCTGGCGCATCCCAATGTGGCCCTGGCCGTGGTCTACGGTCCGGCCAACAACTTCCTGGCCCTCCCCCAGAGCCTGGGAGGAGGCGGAGATCTGGGGACCCAGAAGTTCGAGGTTCCTCCCCAGGCGGCGGAGTTCATGGGTCTGGACCCGGAGCAGGAGTACACCCTGGACGAGGTCTGGGAGGTGGCCAAGGACCTTCCCTTCGTCCAGCAGAACAACATCTCCAAGGAACAGATCGCCCAGTTCCTGGGGGCCGGTCCGGCCACCAAGCTGGAGGACGCCGACCAGAAGCTCCTGAAGCACTTGGCCGACGCCTACGAAGAGCGCCTGGAGGAAGCGGGAATCGACGTGGATCGTACCGCCGAGCAGTACCGGAAGGGCGGTTTCACCCCCTGGCTCTACTACCAGTACGGGGTCATGGCCCTGGAGCTGGACGTCTGGGCCGTCCCGAAGCCCGAGAAGGAGGCCGAAGGGGAAGAGGGGGAGCAGCCCCTGACCGTGGACCGCCTGGAGGAGATGAGCGCCGACGAGTTCCTGAGCCTGGGGGAGGAGACGGTGGCGGCATTCCTGCAAGAGATCGGGGCACCGGACCGGTTCACGGCGTCCATGGTCCGGGAGCGGGTCGAGTCGGGTCAGGTGACCCCGGAGCAGATGGCGGGGATGATCCGGCAGATGGGAACCGCCGGCGGCGGAGGAGAGAAATCCGCCGAGGATGACGATCCCGAAACCGAGAGAGAACGAGCCGTTCTGGCCTGGATCGACGAGAACCGGCCGGGGATGGTGGCGGAGTGGACCTCCCATACCCTTCCCGACGGGACCGAGGTCGAGATCGGTGGCAGGTACCCCTTCGCCGCCCTGGCTCCACCCCTGGAGATCCTGGAGCCGGCGATGGAGCAGCACACCGAGACGGTCCTGGATCTGGCCGGGAAGCTGGGCCGGGTCGAGATCGTGAACGTGGAGGTCCGGGATCTGGGAGGCGGAGTGTGGAGGATCCGGGGGATCGCCACCAATCGGGGCTTTCTCCCCACCCATTCCCGGATGGCGGTCCGGGCCGAGGCGAAGCTCCCGGTCCGGCTCCGTCTGGACACCGGGAACGACGTCGAGCTCGTCACCGGATATCCGACGGTGAGCGGCGACCGCCTGGAGGGGCGGGAGACCCTGGAGGGCGAATGGCTGGTCCGGGGCAAGGAGGGCTCGAGCGTGACTATGGAGGTCGTCAGCGACGCCTCCGGCACCGACCGAGAGACGATCACTCTGCAAGAGGGAGTCTGATCATGAGGGATTCGAGAGAGACGAGGAAGATCTTCGCCACCGCCGCTGGGGCTGCGCTCCTGGCCCTGGTTCCCGCCCTGTCCGGAGCCGCCGAGCCCCTCTCCCCCCGGGGGACTCCCCCCGCTCCCTCCTTCAACCAGCTCCACGATTTCCAGGAGCTGGAGTCCCTGATGGAGGGCTACGCCTCCGCCTATCCGGAGTGGGTCGATCTCGAGAGCATCGGGAAAAGCCTCCAGGGACGGGACATCTGGTTGCTGACGGTGACCAACCCGGCCACGGGTGCTCCGGAGAGCAAGCCCGCCATGTACGTGGACGGGAATATCCACGCGAACGAAGTCCAGGGGGCCGAGGCGACGATCTACGCCCTGGACTTCCTGCTGAAGAACTACGGCCGGCTCGAGCGGCCCACGGAGCTCCTGGATCGGGTGACCTTCTACCTGATCCCCTCCGTGAATCCCGACGGGAGGGCCCGATGGTTCGAAGGACCCTCGACCCCGAACTTTCCCCGGACGGTGATGATGCCCGTGGACGACGACCGGGACGGTCTCACCGACGAGGACGGCTACGACGACATCGACGGCAACGGCGTCATCACCCGGATGCGGAAGAAGGTCCCGGAGGGCCGGGGCGGGTTCACCCTGGATCCCGACGATCCCCGGATTCTCGAGGATCTGGAGCCCGGAGAGCTGGGGGACTACGTGTCCCTGGGCTGGGAGGGAGTGGACAACGACGGCGACGGCCGGATCAACGAGGATCCGGTGGGCTACGTGGATCCGAACCGGACCTGGGGCTACTTCTGGCAGCCCACCTACGTCCAGAGCGGTTCCGGCCTCTACCCCTTCTCCATCCCCGAGACCCGGTCCATCGCCCTGTGGGCCCTGGAGCATCCGAACGTGGCCGGCGTGCAGAGCTTCCACAACTACGGTCAGATGATCCTCCGGGGACCCGGGGCCAAGATGCAGCCCTCGTACCCCGGAGCCGACGTCCAGGTCTACGACTTCCTGGCCGAGCAGGGGGAGCAGATGCTCCCGGGCTACGAGTACATGATCACCTGGGAGGATCTCTACACCGTCTACGGGGACACCACCGACTACTTCTACAACGTCCACGGGGCGGTCGCCTTCACCAACGAGCTCTACGAGGCCCCCCTGGATCTGAACGACGACGGGGAGGTCACGGAGGAGGAGGAGATGAAGTTCAACGACCTCCTCACCGGCGGTCGCCAGTTCATCGACTGGCACGAGGTCGATCATCCCCAGTACGGCACCGTGGAGGTCGGGGGGTTCTCCTACGACGTGGGTCGGGTCCCCGAGAGCTTCCTCCTGGAGGAGGACCTCCATCGGAATGCCATGTTCGTCCTCTTCCACGCCCGGCACCTGCCGAAGGTCCGGTTCGGGGAGCCGGAGGTAGAGAGGGTGGACCGGGGCCTCTGGGCGGTCACCGTCCCGGTGATCAACGAGCGGGCGACGCCGACCATGCTGGCGGTGGCGAAGAAGAACCGGGTCCATCGCCCGGATCTGGCCACCGTCGAGGGAGCCGAGGTGGTGGCCTCGGGCGTCGTTGAGAACGAGTGGCTGGAGAAGATCGACCTCCAGGAGCACCGGCCCGAGCGCCTCGAGGTCTCCGGTGTGGACGGATTCTCCACCCGGCAGCTCTACTTCCTCCTGGAAGGCTCCGGCGAGGCCACGGTGACCTACGACAGCCTCAAGGGGGGCACGGTCACGACCACGATCGGGCTGCGTTGATCCGGATCCCTCTCCGAGAGTCCCGTGTCCTCTGATCGAGCCGGAGGAGCGAGGAGGGCGTCGGTACGGTCGAAGGAGGACCCGAGGGCGGGTGGGGAGGTGGACCCGGAGCTCCCACCTCTCCGGGACCCCCTGGGGGAGGAGTGGGTCGGGATCCGGCTGACCAACCCCGTGACCGAGGAGGAGATCGAGATCCTGGAAGTCGACCCGGACGACGAGCCCTTCGTCCGGGGACGGCTTCGGGTCACCGCCGGAGGAACCGGTCCGCCTCTCCACGTCCATCCCCGCCACGAAGAGTGGTTCTCCGTGGAGTCGGGAAGGCTGACCGTTCATCGGGAGGGGAAACGACGGAGCCTGGGCGAGGGGGAGCGGATCACAATTCCTCCCGGCATCGTGCACGGGTTCGAGAACCCGGGCGATTCTCCGGTGGTCTTCACCGGAGGGCTCCGACCCCGATCCAGGATCACGCACGTGCTGAGCACTCTCTTCGGCCAGGCCTGGGAAGGCCAGGTCCGAGAGGACGGATCTCCCCGGTTCCTCCAGGCCATGGTCTTCGCCCGGGAGATGAAGGACGAGATCTGCCTCGCCTCGCCCTCCTATCCGATCCAGTGGCTCCTTTGGACGCTCTTCGCTCCCCTGGGCCGAGGACTCGGATACCGGGCGACCTACGACCGGTATCTCCGGCCCGGTTTCTGGGAGCGGACCGCCCGGAGATTCCACCGGGACCGGGGCGCGTAGAGTGGTTCGTCGACCGGCCGGTTCTCGGTCGCGTCCTCCGATCGGCCCGACATGGGCCGAAGCCGGGGGCCGGGCACAAACGAAGAGCTACTGACGGGGATTTCCCGGTCCGAGGCCGGCGGCCCGCGGGTCATCCAATGACCCCCCGAGGCATGCACGGCCCCTCATGTGGGTCAACACTTGACCATTCGAGTCTCCCTTCGGGGCCTGGATCGACCGGGAGGTGACGAAGGAAGTGCCCTGTAAAACATTGATTCTCAATCATTTGTGATTCATTCACTCCTTCGATGAACCTGTTTGGCACGAGTCGTGCTGTTCTTTAGGGACGAATTTGAACCTTCGTTTAAGCCGTCTTTCGACCGCAGAATCCTACGACAGACCCATCCATGAGGAGAACTGACGACATGACCCGGTCCTCGACCACCACCGACCACCACCGGACATCCGGTACCCTGTTTCGTTTCCTGTGCACGAGCCTGGCGATCCTGGCGGTCGCCTCGCTCCTGCTCCCGGCGGCGGGCTGGGCGAAT
>JAWVZJ010000235.1:0-4691 GCA_033722255.1 Thermoanaerobaculia bacterium
ACCTACGAGGCGGAGTGGCTCGGGAAGACTTTCATGACCCACTTGGAGCCTATCTACCACGGGGAGGAGGACCCGGCGGGAGTCATCGGAGTGGCCCTCGACGTCACCGAGCAGAGGGAGGCGGTGGCGGACCTGGAAACGACCCGGACGCGGCTGGAGGAGATCGTCACCGGGGCTCCGGCGGTGTTCTGGGTCACCGATCCCGGTGGCGACCATCGGCTCCGCTACATCAGCCCGCAGATCGAGGAGACCTTCGGCTGGTCGGTGGACGAAGCCCTCGGTCCGACCCCGTTCTGGAGGGACAGGATCCATCCGGAGGATCTTCCTCGCCTGGACGAAGAGCTCCCCGCACTCTACGAGACCGGGGAGCACGTCCACGAGTACCGGTTTCGCCACGCCTCCGGGGAGTGGCGGTGGGTCCGGGACGAGATGCGCCTCCTGCGAAACGAGGACGGATCTCCCCGGGAGATCATCGGCTTCATGGTCGACGTGACCGAGGAGAAGCAGCTCGAGGAGCAGCTCCGGCAGTCCCAGAAGATGGAGGCCGTGGGCCGTCTGGCCGGAGGGATCGCCCACGACTTTAACAACCTGCTCACGGCCATCGGCGGCTACGCTGACCTCGCCCTGACCGAGATCCCGTCGGAGAGCCCGGTCCGGGCCGACCTGGAGGAGATCCGGAGGGCCGCCGAGCGGGCAGGGAGTCTCACCGGACAGCTCCTGGCCTTCAGCCGACGGCAGGTCCTCCAACCGAAGATCCTCGACCTCGAAGAGGCGGTCCGGAATATGGAGAAGATCCTCCACCGGGTCATCGGGGAGGACATCGAGCTCGTCACCGATCCCTCGCCGGAGATCGGACGCGTCCGGATCGATCCCGGTCAGCTCGAGCAGGTGCTGCTCAACCTGGCCGTGAACGCCCGGGACGCCATGCCCGACGGGGGCCGGCTGACCCTCTCCACCCGGGAGATCGAGTTGCGGGAACCGATGGAACGACCGGAAGTCACGGTCCCGCCCGGCCCCTGGGTGGTGATCGAGGTCCAGGACACCGGAGTCGGGATGGAGGAGGAGCTCCGAGAACGGATCTTCGAGCCCTTCTTCACCACCAAGGAGACGGGGGAAGGGACCGGTCTGGGACTCTCCACAGCGTACGGAATCGTCAAGCAGAGCGACGGCTTCATTTTCGTGGACAGCGAGCTGGGCCGGGGCACTCGATTCCAGATCCTCCTGCCCCGGATCGACGAGGAGGCAACCCCGAGCGACGAGGAGCCGTCTCCCGCCGACGGCACCGGATCGGAGAGGATCCTGGTGGTGGAGGACGACTCGGCGGTCCGGGAGCTTGTGCTGTCGACCCTGAAACGCCGGGGCTACGACGTTCGGGGCGCCGAAGACGGGGTGGAGGCTCTGGAGCTCGCGCATCGCTGGGGCCCCTTCGATCTCCTGATCAGCGACCTGGTGCTACCCGACGTTCGGGGTCCCGAAGTCGAGGAGAAGCTCCGCGGCGGGGAGCACGACTTCGCCACCCTCTTCATCTCTGGCTACGCCGACGATGACGCGATCTCCGGCCGACTCGAGGAGACCGAGTTCCTTCCCAAGCCCTTCACCCCCTCCCACCAGGTGATCAGGGTGCGGGAGGTACTCGACGCCCGGAAGAAAGGAATCGGTGAAGAGCTCTGAGTCCCGTCTCAGACCCGGCGCCGGCCGCTGATCAGGCTGATCACGGCGACGAAGAGGGCGGCCCCGATGATCGACCAGAGGATCGGGAAGCCCCCGATCACGAAGAGCTCCGGAAGTCCCAAAGCTCGGGAGAGAAACCCGCCCAGGAGGGCGCCGATGAACCCGACGGCGATGGACACGAGACAGCCACCGCGGCTGTAACCGGTGATCGCCTGGCCGATGGCGCCACAGATGCCGGCAATGAGTAACAGGACGAAAAAATCGAGCAAGGTCATGGGTCGACTCCTTTCCGACTCCTCGGTATTTGCAATGACCGTGCCGTCAGCCGCTCCCGACCTCTACCGGGCCCCGGGGCGCGACCAGATCGGGGCTCGCCAGAGCACACCGGTTGCCCCCGGCGCTCTTGGCCTCGTACATGGCCGCATCCGCCCTGCGCAGGAGGGTGTCCCGGGTGGAGCCGTCTTCCGGATGGAGGGCGATGCCGATGCTCGTCATCAGGTGTACCTCCTGATCCCGGAGCTGCACCGGATCCCGGAGCTTGCTCAGAATCCGGTTTGCCAGGAGAACGGTGCTCTGCGGGCCCTGGATCGTCCGCTGGACGATCACGAACTCGTCTCCGGCAAAGCGGCAGACGGTGTCCGTGGATCGGGTGCACTCCTCAAGCCTGGCCGCCATCCAGCGAAGCGCCGCGTCCCCGACCTGGTGCCCGTAGGTGTCGTTGATCTGCTTGAAGTCGTCCAGGTCCAGGAAGAGGACGGCCAGCTTCTCTCCGTGCCGCTCCGCGTACGCGATCGCCTCCTCCAGTCGATCGTCCAGAAGGTATCGGTTCGGGAGGTCGGTGAGCCGATCGTGGGTCGCCAGGTACTGGGCCTCGGCCCGGGCTTCCCGGAGGGCCGCCACGAGCCGATGGCGCTCCACCGCGTATCGGAGGGTCCGGACGAGAACGGCGGGTACGGTGAAGTCCTTGGTCAGGAAATCCTGGGCTCCGGCCCGGACGAGCTGCAGTCCCATCTCCTCGTCTTCAAGACGCGTGAGGACCACGATCGGCACCGTGGGTGCCGCGGCGACGAGTCTGCGGACCGTCCTCACTCCCCCGGTGGTGTCCGGGAGCATGAGATCGGCGAGGATGAGATCGAAGGGGTGATCGTGCAGACGGGCGAGGGCCTCCCGAAGGGTTCCGACCTGCTCCACCTCGAACTCCACGTGTCGGGAGTCGGAGAGGACCCTGGCGATCAGCTTGGCTTCGAACCGGCTGTCCTCCAGGAGCAAGACCCGCATGGAGCCGGTACCGACACTGCTTCGGCCTCGCTCCTCCCGGGATCGGTCTTCGTGGCTCATCGGTCCTCTCCCGCGGCCAGGAGAAGCGGGCCCGAGGTCCAGGATCCCCGAGGAAGGGGCACCTCCGGTGGGCTCGCCGCGAGGGAGGAGGCGCAGTCCGGAGCCACTGGACCGCTGAGGAGGAAGCCCTGGATCCCGTCGATCCCCAGATTCAGCACCGTCCTCAGCTCGGAGGGCTCCTCCACCCCTTCGGCCACGACCCCGGCTCCCAGCCGGTCGCCGAGGAGGGCGATCGACTCCAGGACCGCCCGGCGTCCGGGCTGGTCCCCGCAGCCGCGGACCAGGTAACTATCCAGCTTCAAAAGGTCGGGAGCCGTGTCCAGGATCATCCGGAAATTGGACTGCCCCAGGCCCAGATCGTCCAGGGCGATGCGGGCCCCGTGCTCCCTCAATCTCTCCAGCGAGTGGAGGTAGATCCCCCGATCCAGGTAGGGGGTGTGCTCCACCACCTCGACCACGAGCCGCTCCAGGTCGAAGTCGGACTCCTCCGCCATGGCGATCAGCTCGGAGACGAACCCGTCCTGCCGGCCCAGGCTGGAGGCGTGCACGTTGACCGAGAACCGAAGCGTGCTCGGCAGCTCCCGCACCGTCTCCAGGACCGTCTTCACCACGGCCCGGTCCACCACCTCCTCCCGCCGCTTCCGGCGCACGTACTCGAAGAGGATGTCCGGGCGCTCCACGGTGGACCCCTCCGGACCCCGGGTGAGGCACTCCAACGCCAGGAGCTCGAAGGACCGGTCCGGGCGGACTCGGTAGATCGGTTGCAGGACGATCCTCAGCCCGCCGGGAGCCAGGATCTCGTCGAGAAGGAGAGGAGATCCCATCTCAATTCTCCAGCAGGCCAGAGACGGCTTGGCCCAACTGATCCAGAGGCTGGGGCTTGCTCAAGAAGAGGTGGGCTCCCCGGCCCAGACACTCCCTCTCGACCTCGGGGCGGCCGTCGCCGGTGAGAATGATCAGCTTCGGCTCGGACTCCGGCCTCCGACCAAGCTCCAGGATTTCGAGCCCCCCAGGCTCATGAAAGTCCGTGACTCCGAGATCGGTCACGACCAGGTCGTATCGGTGGTTCTCCAGGAGAGTTTCGGCCTGGTTCCGTTCCCGGGCGAGATCGACCTCGTAGCCGCTCTTCTGGAAAAACCGTTCCATGAGTCGGAGAATCATGTCCTCGTCGTCCACTACGAGGATCCTGGGCCTCTCCACCGACGGTTGCTGTCGCTTCGTGTTCAACATGACACCCCTTGACGACGCAAGGTCGGTGCCGGAGGGGTGAAAAGTACAAAGCACTAATTCCCAGTGATTTACGGCACCATCCATTCTGTCCGAACTACGAAGACTGTCCAGAATCCGGAACCCGCTGTCCGCATCTCGGACATGCGGGCTGCACTGGATAGCCGAAGCAACGCCACGGGCATGCGTGGCTACTCCGAAAATGGGCCCGATCCAACCGAGGAACTCGACTGCGGGAGGTCCGCAGGGTGCGGGAGCGGGGCCGGGAGGCGGGTTCGCTCAAGCGCTCTTCTCGAATCTTGCCCTACCAATCCTGGCGCGGCGCGCAGATGCGCACAGGCGCGGGCCCACGGTCAAAGTATCGAATTGCCCGCGCCGTCCCCTCCCGGCCCCGCTCCCGCAACCGGAGGACCGGCCCAGGATCATCAAATGGTCAGCCCCCCATTTTTATCCTC
>JAWVZJ010000236.1:0-4690 GCA_033722255.1 Thermoanaerobaculia bacterium
CCCCTGGTGGCCCTCAACCGATTCGCCGGAGATACCGACGAGGAGATCGACGTCGTCCGGGAGCTCTGCCGAGAGGCCGGCGTCCCGTTCGCCGTGGCCGACATCTTCCGGAAGGGGGGCGAGGGCGGCCGCGAGATGGCCGAACGCCTCGTCGAGCACGTGGAGGCGCAGGACCCGGTGGAGCCGCAGGTCCTCTATCCGACCTCCGCCACGGTGGAGGAGAAGATGGGGACGATCGCGAGGGACGTGTACGGCGGAAGTTCGGTCACCTATCAGCCCGATGCCCGGCAGGACCTGGAACGGATCCGTCACCTCGGCTACGAGGACCTCCCCCTCTGCGTGGCGAAGACCCCGGCCTCACTGTCCGACGACGCCAGCCGGGTGGGCCGTCCCCGGGACTTCGAGCTCACGGTCCGGAGGGTACTGATGGCACCGGCGGCCGGATACCTGGTACCCCTGTTGGGGAGCGTCCTCCGGATGCCGGGTCTCGGCGCCCGGCCGGCCCTGGAGAAGATCGACTGGGTCGACGGGGAGATCGTGGGCATCCACTGAGCCCCGGCCCCGTCTCGGAGCCGGCTCTCAGTACAGGATCGCCTGCTGGAGCCAGGAGAGGACCCGGGCCGGGAAGATGCCCAGAAGCAGGGTCCCGGCGATGGCCAGACCGACGGAGAGGTTGCCCCAGAGGTCGAAGCGGAGCCCGGAGGGTTCCAGGACCTCGTCCTTCATGTAGAGGACGTAGACCACCCGGAGGTAGTAGAAGATCCCCACCAGGCTGCCGGCAATGCCCACGAGGGCCAGGAGCCAGTGACCGTGCTGGATGGCGTGGGCGAAGACGAGGTACTTCCCGAGGAATCCCAGAGTCGGAGGCAGACCGCCCAAGGAGAGCATGAACACGGTCAGCCCCAGGGCCAGGTAGGGGAACCGATAACCCCATCCGGAGATCTCGGAGATCAGGTGCTGCTCGCCGGGGCGGCCGTAGAGGAAGCCCACCACCACGAAGGCTCCGGCGTTCATCAGGGCGTAGGCCAGGAGATAGACGAGGAGGGGCGGGAGGGAGTCCATGTCGGTGGAGGCCAGGGGGATGAGTAGATAGCCCATGTGGGCCACGCCGGAGTAGGCCAGCATCCGCTTGATGTCCTTCTGGACCAGGGCCAGAAGGTTGCCCACCACGATGGAGGCGATGGCGAGAAACGAGACGAGGCCGGTCCAGTTGGTCTCCACCATCGGTGCTCCGAGCTCCAGGAGGACCCGGAAGACCACCAGGGCGCTGGCGGCCTTGGGGGCCACGGAGAAGAAGGCGACGAAGGGGCTCGGTGCTCCCTGGTAGGCGTCGGGGGCCCAGGTGTGGAAGGGCACCACGCTGAGCTTGAACCCGAAGCCGCAGACCAGGAGGAGGACGCCGAGGGTCACCAGGAGCCCGGAGCCCTGGCCCCGGGCCAGGGCCGCGCCCACGGGGTCGATCCGAGTGGATCCCGTCTCTCCGTAGAGCAGCGCGATTCCCAGGAGGACGAAGGCGCTGACGAAGGCTCCCATGAGGAAGTACTTCACGCCCGCCTCGATGGAGACCGCGTACCGCCGGTGGTACGCGGCCAGGGCGTAGAGGCAGAAGGAGAGGAGCTCCAGGGCCACGAACAGGGTCAGCAGCTCCGTGGACCGGAGCAGCAGGAGGAGGCCCACCATGCACCAGAGGATCAGGGCCGCGTACTCCGCGGTCAGGAGCCGTTCTCTCCGGAGATAGGACTGGCTGGCCAGGAGGGCCAGGAGCCCGGAGAGAAGGACCACCTGGGAGCCGGCCGCCGTGACCGGGCTCCATTCGAGAAACCCGCCGAAGCTCGTACCCACCTGATCCATCTGCGTGAAGACCAGCCAGCCGGCTCCGACCACGGCGGCGGAGGAGAGGGGAATCCAGAGCCGGGAGAGCCGAGGCAGGAGGGCTCCCAGGAGGAGGACGAGGATCCCCGTCACCATCAGGAAGACCTCCGGGGCCACGGAGGCGAGATCGCTCATCATCGTCGCGGACGAGAGATTCATGGGGAGGCCTCCGTGGGCTTCGAGTCGGGGTCGGGGCCGGGTTCGAGATTCGAAGACGGACCGAGGCTAGCGAGCTCCGCCTCTGCCGGTACGACCGGCCGGAGGGCGAGCTCGTCCCCGGGGCCTTCCTCGAGGCGGGCTTGCACCCGGGTCAGAGATCGGTCCAGCGCGGACCGGCTGGGCTCCAGGAAGGGCTGGGGGGCGACCCCGATCCAGAGCATGAAGATGCAGAGGGGGGCCAGGGCGAGGATCTCCCGGAGTCCGAGGTCGGTGACCTGCCGGTTCTCCTCCCGGGTGATCGGTCCCCAGAGCGTCCGGTACAGCATCTTCAGGAGATAGACGGCGGCCAGGATCACGCCGCTGGCCCCGACTGCCGCCGCCCAGCGGAGATCCAGGAGCTCAGCCTTGAAGGTTCCGGCCAGGATCAGGAACTCGCCGACGAAGCCGTTCAGGGCCGGCAGCCCGACGGAGGCCAGGGCGGAGAAGACCAGGAAGAAGGCGTAGATCGGCATGCTCTTGGCCAAACCGCCGAAGTCGTCGAACTTCTTGGTGTGCCGCCGGTCGTAGAGCATGCCGACCAAGAGGAAGAGGGCCCCGGTGGAGAGGCCGTGGTTGACCATCTGGATGAGGGCCCCCTGCCAGGCCAGGAGATCGAAGGCCAGGAGTCCGAGCATCACGAAGCCCAGGTGAGCCACCGAGGAGTAGGCGACGAGCTTCTTCAGGTCCGTCTGGGCCCAGGCCACCAGGGCGCCGTAGACGATTCCGATCAGGGCCAGGACGATCAGGGGGACGGCGAGGTCCCGGGCTGCGTGGGGAAACAGGGGCAGGGCGAAGCGGAGGAAGCCGTAGGTCCCCAGCTTCAGGAGAACCCCGGCCAGGATGACCGAGCCTCCGGTGGGAGCCTCGACGTGGGCGTCGGGGAGCCAGGTGTGGAAGGGGAAGACCGGGACCTTGATGGCGAAGGCCAAGGCGAAGGCGACGAACAGCCAGAACTGCCCCTCGGCGGGGAGATCCAGTCGCAGGAGATCGGCGAGGGCGAAGCTCCACTCCCCGGAAGCCTGGCGATAGGTCCATCCCAGGGCGAAGACGCCCAGGAGCATGGGGAGGCTGCCGGCCATGGTGTACAGGAAGAACTTCACCGCGGCGTAGATCCGGCGGGCCCCGCCCCAGATCCCGATGATGAGGTACATCGGAACCAGCATGACCTCCCAGAAGACGTAGAAGAGGAAGAGGTCGAAGGCCAGGAGGGCTCCCAGCATCCCCGTGGTCAGGAGCAGGAACGCGACTCCGTAGCCCTTCCAGTGGCGGGTGATCCCTCGCCAGGAGCCGAGAATGACCGACGGCACCAGGAGAAGGGTCAGGAGCACCAGGGGCAGAGAGATCCCGTCGGCTCTCAGGTGGTAGTGGATCCCGAAGGTGGGGATCCAGTCGATGACCTGGCCGTCGGGTCCGAGATCCTGGATCGCCTCGAAGCCCCCGCCGGTGTACCCCGGGGCCAGGATCCAGATCCCCAGAGCGAGGTGAATCAGGGAGACGGCGAGGAGATATTTCTTGATCGGCGTCTGATCCCCGGAGCCCCGGAAGAACAGGAGGGGGAGGCAGGCGAAGACGGGAAAGAAGACGAGGAGCGTCAGGCTCCCGCCGGTCATCAGCTCGAGAAAGGTCTGCATCAGAACACCACCATCCAGCCGAAGAGGCCGAGGAGGGCCACGAAGAAGTAGAGGGCGTAGTTCCGGACGTTTCCGGTCGTCGAGAAGCGGCCCAGGTCACCCGTGAGCTCCACCAGGAACGCCCCCACGTGGACCGATCCGTTGATGACGATGGTGTCGACGATCTTCCAGCACATCCGGGCGGTCCACCGCAGGGGCCGGACGATCACCAAGTCGTAGAGCTCGTCGATCCAGTACTTGTTCAAGAGTGTGCGATGGGCGGCCGGGAACCGGTCGGCCAGGCTCCGGGCCTTCTCCAGGCCCATTCCCCGACCATAGATCCCCCAGGCGAGTCCCAGCCCGACGAAGGCCGCCACGACCGAGATTCCAACCAGGATCCACTCCAGTGTGCCGCCGTGGGCGGCCCCGTGGGCGGCGGTCTCTCCGGCCAGGTGGAGCTCGGCGACGACGGGGGAGAGGAATCCCCCGAGCCAGTCGCGGTGGAGAAAGGGGATGGTGCCGAAGTAGCCGGCGACGGCCGACCCCAGGGCCAGGACCACCAGGGGAACGGTCATGGAGGGCGGCGATTCGTGGAGGTGTTCCCGCTCCTCCTCGCTGCCCCGGAACTCACCGTGGAAGGTCATGAAGAAGAGGCGGAACATGTAGAACGCCGTCAGCACCGCGGTGACGGTTCCCACGATCCAGAGGCCCTTGTTGGCGTCGAAGCTGGCGGCGAGGATGGCGTCCTTGCTGAAGAAGCCCGCGAAGAGGGGGATCCCGGAGATGGCCAGGGTCGCGACGAGAAAGGTCCAGTAGGTCACGGGCAGGTGCCGCTTCAACCCACCCATGCGCCGCATGTCCTGCTCTCCGGACATGGCGTGGATGACTGAGCCGGACCCCAGGAAGAGGAGCCCCTTGAAGAAGGCGTGGGTCATGAGGTGGAAGATCCCCAGGGTGAAGGCCCCGACGCCGCAGGCCAGGAACATGTACCCGAGCTGGGAGACGGTGGA
>JAWVZJ010000237.1:0-4666 GCA_033722255.1 Thermoanaerobaculia bacterium
CCTCTCGGAGACCGGTCTCCCCGGAGACCGGCTGGAGCTCGAGATCACGGAGACCACGATCATGGCCGATCTGCCCCTGGCCCGGGAAGCCCTGCGGCGGTTGAAGAGACTCGGTCTGTACATCTCCGTGGACGATTTCGGGACGGGCTACTCCTCGCTGAGCTACCTGAAAATCTTTCCCCTGGACGCCCTCAAGATCGATCGCTCCTTCGTCCGTGACCTGGGCCAGGACCCCCAGGACGAGGCGATCGTCACCGCCATCACCACGCTGGCCAAGAGCCTGGATCTGACGGTCACCGGAGAGGGGGTCGAGACCGTGGAGCAGCTCGAGTTCCTGCGGGAGGCCGGTTGCGACGAGATCCAGGGATTCCTGGTGAGCGAGCCACGGCCCGCCGACGAGCTGGCGGAGATCCTGAGCCGAGGCTCGGTGACCCTGGAAGAGCTTCAGACTCGGGACTGAGGAGGAAGGTGCTTCCGAGCCAGGGGCCGCAGGGGTCCTCGGGAGATGGCCCGGAAAAGATTCTGAACATGCTTGCGGACGGTGGAGGTGGTCACGTTCAGGCTCTCGGCCATCTCACGGGTCGAGTTGCCGTCGGCCAGAAGGCGGAGGACCTCCATCTCCCTCTCGGTCACGGAGGGGCGGCCGGTCTCCCCCCGGGGGGCCAGGGCGAAAGTGGTCGGTCGAGGGGGCGGAGCAGATGCAGGATCGCGAGGGAGGCGACTGTCGATCCCGGGATCATTAGGGCCTGACAGAGGACCCTCTTCGCGACTTCGTCCTTGCCGTAGACCTCCATCTGGAAGTGGCGAACGGGTCGCCGCTCCCGGGCCATGACCAGGAGGGGGCAGTCGGACTTGCAGTAGGGGTTTCCAAAGACGTCGCGTCCTCGGAGGATGTCGCAGCAGGGTCGTCCGACGACCTCCTCTCGTGGGTATCCCAGGAAACGCTCCGCCGCATCGTTCCACCCGGAAAGGAGCCCCTCCTCGTCGACGCTGTAGGCCGGATCCCGAGTGCTCTCGAGTAGCTCCTGGACCGCTTTCTGAGTCATCTCTTCCATCTCGTGTGCGGAGCTCTCTTCGACGAACATCTTGGCTGATCCATCTCCCGAGGAGATCACGGCGGAGTCGGGCCTTTCTCACGGTGTTCGTCCGATCCTTGTCACTCGGTGGGGTCGCCCGCTACCAGGAAATTGCCTCGGCCGAGAGCCGCTCGCTCCGGGGTGGAGGGGCCCGGCTTCCCCGTGGGTTCTCCGGGATGATTCCGAACCGAGAGCTCTGCCAGCCGGTCGAGGCCTCCTCAATCTGGTCGGATCGCCGCCTGGGTCAGTCGCTCGACGGGACGGACCGGAGCTCTGGGTGGATATCGACGAAAGGTGGCCCGCATCTTGCGTACACCCGTAGCGACGGGAAACGGAGGATTCACTCAGGACCAGGAGACAGACCATGCACTCGAAACCCTCACTGACGATCGTCGTCCTTGCGCTGATAGTGACCCTCACGCCTTCGACACTGTCTGCCGATGCCTGCACCGAGCACTGGACCGATCCGGTGGCCTGCACCGTCGACGTGACCTTGGAGCGGGAGGAGGAACGGGATCGAGTCCTGGAGGAGGAGGCCACGGTCCGAGTTCGCCCCGGCGAGCACTTCGAGCTCTTGATGACCGCCCGGGATCAGGAGGGAGATCGCTTTCCGTCCGAGCGGATGCTCTATCGGTGGGAGGCGGATCGGGATTGCCGAGGTCTCGTGAGCCTGGAGGAGCACGGCCACTCCAGTCACGTGACCGCCGAGGCCGGCCCCCGGCCGGGGAGCTGCGATCTCCGGGTCTGGGTCCCCGGGAACCTGAACCTGGATCGCCGGATCCGAATCGAGATCGCCGAGCCGACGGATCTGCGGAGCCTCGCCCGGAGCCATCCGGAGGAGATCGCCCGGGCCATGTACCGGGGAATCCTCGGTCGGTCTCCCGACTCCCGGGGTCTACGGAACGCCACGGAGGAGATCCGACAGGGCGAGATCGAGCAGGAGGTTCGGAAGATGTGCGGCAGTCGCGAGTACGCGAAGCGGAGTCGCGGCCTCCGTCCGGAGGGCCGGCTCGACGATCTCTATCGCGGCCTCCTGGGACGGGACCGGGGCCGGGGAGGGGACCGCTACCTGGTGAGGCTCGAACGGGGTGAGTGCGCCGAGGCGGTCCTGGGAATCATGCGCTCCCCGGAGTTCGAGCGTCGGATCACGGGCGCGGAGGACGAGGATTACGAAACCCATCACCACTGAGGGGCCATCGGCGATCGGACGGTCGACCGGGTCTCTCCGGTGTCACGAGTCCCGGCTCGCCGGGGCGACGATTTCCTCGTACCGTTCGTGGCAGGCGATCGCCCTCTCTCGGATCCGTTGGAGCTCCGGGTCCTGTCGGAGAGGGCTCCACATCGGATCGTGGTCCAGGGCAGGGTAGGAGCAGAAGTTCTGTTCCAGGGCTCGCTCCAGGAGACGCAGAGCCGGATCTGGTAGACCGCAGTAGGCCATGATGGCCGCACTCCAGTACTTCGGCTCCGGATCGTGGAGCTCTATGAGCTCTCGCTCGAATTCCTCCGCTAGCTCTCGTACCCGGGAGGGATCGTCGCCTGCGAGACAGGAGCGCCACAAGCCCGCCCCGAGGTAGTCGGGAGGATTCCGGCGCCAGAGGGCGAGGGCCTCGTCGGTCCTCCCCTCCCGGAGGGCGATCGCGGCCCTGGCGTTCGCGGCCCAGTGGGAGCCGGCGTCGAGGGCGACGAAGTCCCGGGCCCGATCCAATTCTCCGGTGAGGTAGAAGGGGAGCATGCAGGAGCGGGCACCGGGGCTCGGATCCAGGTCGTAGGCGATCTCGCACTCCCGCTTGGCCTTCTCGAGCTGGCCCATGTAGCGCAGGACGTAGCTGAGGGTGAAGTGGACGGCTCCGCTGTCGGGCCGCCTCTCCACCAGCGCCTCGGCGCGTCGGTAAGCAGCGGTCAGCTCTCCCCGCTCCACCTGCATGAGGATGAGACCGCTGGCGGCCGAGATCAGATCGGGATCCAGGGCGAGAGCCCGCCGCCGGGCGTCCGCGGCCCGCCGGAACGCCTCCCGGCCCCCTTCGCCGTACAGGGCGTCGTAGTAGAGGCGCTGGGCCAGGGCTTCCCAGGCCGGTGCGTAGTCCGGGTCCAGATTCACGGCCCGCTCCAGCATGGCCTTGGCCCGCTCGTGCTCCGGCCCCGGATCGCCGCTCAGGGCCAGGCTGCGGAGATAGAGGTCGTACGCCTCCGGGTCGGCGGGTCGGGACGGTGTGCTCCCCGCATCCAGACCCAGAGCCGGAAGCAGGCCGGCACTCACCGTGGTCGACAGGGCCTCGTTCAGAGCCAGCGGCTCGCCTCGAGGTGCCGTCACCCGATCCCTCCAGACGACGGTGTCCCGTCGGGTATCGATGGCCTCCAGGCTGACCCGGATCCGATCGTCGGCTCCTCGATAGTGCCCGGTGAGGAGGATGTCGGCCCGGAGATCCCGGGCCACCCGGTCGAGATCGGGATCGTCCGAGAGGCGCCGGGTCTGGGTGAAGGGACGGATGGCCAGGCTCGGAGAGTGGGAGAGCAGAGTGGTCATCTCGTCGGCCAGAGCGAGTCGGAGATGGTCCAGGCCCTCGGTCTCTCCCAGGGAGGCGAAGGGGATCACGGCCACGCTGGTCTGGCCGGAATCCGCGGCAGCCTTCGGTGAACCGAGGAACCACCAGGCGGCAGCGGCGAGGGCGAGGCCCAGGAGGAAGAGGATCGCCACCCCGGCGACCCTCCGTCGCGTCTCCGCCTCAGGCCCCTTCTTCTCCGCCGTCCCGGCCCCGGTAGAGCTGTCTCGTCGGAGTCGCTCGAGATCGGCCCGGAGCTCCACGGCGCTCTGGTAGCGGACCGACCGGTCCTTCTCCAGAGCCTTGGCCACGATGCGATCGAGCTCGTCGGGCACTTCCGGCCGGGTTCGGGACGGCGGAGGCGGATCGTGACGCAAGACGGCCTCGAACAGGGCGGGAGGGGTATCGCCATCGAAGGCTCGACGGCCGGCGGCCATCTCGTGGAGTACGGCTCCCAGGGAGAAGAGGTCGGTCCGGGTGTCCACCGGCTCGCCTCGGGCCTGCTCCGGGGACATGTAGGCGACCGTGCCCACGGTGGTTCCCGGGCTCGTGAGCTGCTCCAGAGTGGCCGTCGGAGCGTCGGGCTTCGCCTTCTCCAGGTGACGGGCCAGACCGAAATCGAGGATCTTCGCATCGCCGCGGTCCGTGAGGAAGAGGTTCGCGGGCTTGACGTCCCGGTGGACGATCCCGGCCTCGTGGGCCGCAGCCAGCCCGTCCGCCACCTGGACTCCGATCCGGACGACCTCGTCGGGTGCCAGGGGTCCCGTTTGAAGGCGGTGTTTCAGGGTCTCTCCCTTCAGCAGCTCCATGATCAGGAACGGTCGATCCCGGTGCTCGCCGATGTCGTGGATGGTGCAGATGTGGGGATGGTTGAGAGCCGAGGCGGCCCGGGCCTCCCGCCCGAACCGTTCGAGCGCCTCCTCGTCGGTACTCATCTCCTCCGGCAGGAACTTGATCGCGACCTTCCGACCGAGACGGACGTCCTCGGCCCGGTAGACGACTCCCATGCCGCCGCCGCCGAGACGGTCGAGGATCCGATAATGGTCGACG
>JAWVZJ010000238.1:0-4651 GCA_033722255.1 Thermoanaerobaculia bacterium
GCGGAACGAGGTGATCGCCGGACGGGCCGCGGCCCGGGAGTTCCAGGGCCTGGAGATCGGCAATACCCTGGAGCTCGGCCGCCTCCGGTGGGAAGTGGTCGGGATCTTCGAGGCGGACGGGGGCCTGGAGGAGTCGGAGGTCTGGGGGGACGCGGCCGTGATCCAGCCCGCCTACCGCCGAGGGAACAGCTATCAGATCGTCCAGGCCCGTCTGGCCTCCCCGGGGACTTTCCAGGAGTTCAAGGACGTGCTGACGAGCGATCCGCGGCTCCCCGTCCGGGTCGTCCGGGAGACCGAGTACTACGCCGAGCAGTCCCGGCTCCTGGTCCGGCTCGTGACGGGCCTGGGAACCCTGATCGCCGCCCTGATGGGCCTGGGCGCCGTCTTCGGAGCCCTGAACACGATGTACACCGCCGTGGCCTCCCGGACCCGGGAGATCGCCACCCTCCGGGCCCTGGGATTCCCGGGTCTGCCGGTGGTGATCTCCGTCCTGGTGGAATCCCTGGTCCTGGCCGCCCTCGGAGGCACGGTAGGAGCGCTGGTCGCCTGGGCCGCCTTCGACGGTTATCGAGCCGCCACCCTCAACTGGCAGAGCTTCAGCCAGGTGGCCTTCGCCTTCCGGGTCGGTCCGGAGCTCCTGGTCCAGGGGCTCGTCTACGCCCTGGTCCTCGGCCTCGTGGGAGGACTGTTCCCCGCCCTGCGGGCCGTCCGGATCCCGGTCGGTCGGGCGCTCCGGGAGGGATGAGGCGCGAGGCATGAGGAACGAGGCGTGAGGGAGGACGAGGAGGGCCGTGGAGGCCGAGTCTCTCTCCGCGTCGCCGCAGGTGCGATTGCCGGGCAACCTCCCTCGGGACCGAACCGTAGACCCGACAACCGAGGCGACGAATCGCTCCAGGCTTCGACGGGCTCTGGCCACGAGAGGCTCTCGGCTCTCCCCCGACTCCTGGCCGTCGGGATCCTCTGGGTCGGACTCCTCCTCCCGGGCACGACGGCCCCGGCCCTGACGCTGGAGAATCTCAGCGCCTCCGTCACCCTGGCCACCGACTACGTCCTCCGGGGCGTATCTCAGACCGGAGGAGATCCCGCGATCCAGGGCGGCTTCCACTTCGAGCACCCGTCCGGAGTCTTCGCCGGTCTCTGGGCCTCGAACGCCGAGCTCCCCTTCGGATCCGGACGGCTCGAGGGCCGCAACTTGGAGCTGGACGTCTACCTCGGCTTCGGCTTCGACCTGTCACCCCGCTGGGCCCTGGTCACCACCCTCGTCCACTACGCCTACCCGGGCTCGGAGGCCGTCTTCGACTACGAGTACGAGGAGCTGTCCCTGTCCCTCCAGAACGGGGACCGGTGGGCGGCCGGCGTCACCTTCACCGACGACGCCTTCGGATTCGGCGACGCGGCCCTGACCTGGGAGTTGACCACCCGGCTCCCCCTCCCCCGGGGGCTGGACCTCACGGCGGGCGTCGGGTACTACGACCTGGAGCAGGTGTTCGACACCGGCTACTGGTTCTGGAACCTGGGCCTCACGAGGTCCTGGGGCCGGTTCACCCTCGACCTGGGCTGGTTCGGAACCGGTGACGAAGCCGATACGATCTGGGGTGAGCTCGCGGACGACCGGCTCGTCCTGAGCCTGACGGCGGGGATTCGTTGAAGCAATGAGTCGAGACGCAATGAGTCGAGACGAGGGGTTGGGTGTCGTTTGAACCGTCCGGAGGAAATCGGGAACGGACGAGCGAGATGAGGAGAAACCCGAGAGCGAGGAACGGTGCAGTGGGCGGTCTTGGCTCGCCTCGAGCCTCTGGGGCTTCTGAAACGACCGACACCCTCGCTCTCGCCCCCTCTTCTCTCCTCCTGCTCCCGGGGATTCTGCTCCTCGCTCTCGGTTGCACCGGCCTGGCCAGGACCTCCGGCTCTTCGATGGAGGCCCGGACCCCGACGCTCCCCGCGACGGAGCTCTCCACGGCAGAGGATCAGCTCCTCGTGACCCTGGAGCGGAGAGCTTCCTGGGAGATCCCCCGGGCCGGTTCCAGCGCCCGCAGGTACGGCGGCGGCGACTACGAAGTCTCTTCCCGAACCCGGCGGGTGGTGGAGGAGCTGGGCCGACGATACGGCATGCGTCGGATCGACGGGTGGCCCATCGACGTCCTGGACATCCACTGCGTCGTCTTCGCGGTGAACCCCGAAACGGATCGGGACGAGCTGATGGAGCGGCTGGCCCGGGATCCGCAGGTCGAATCGGTGCAGCCCATGAACCTCTTCCAGGTCCTGGGTCGAAGCAGGGATCGGGGGACGGAGCCCGCTGGCTTCCCGGAGTACGACGATCCCTACCTCGAGCTCCAGCACGGAATCGCCTCCATGCAGATCGAGGAGGCGCATCGGCTGGCCCAGGGGCGGGGAGTCGAGGTGGCCGTGGTGGACACCGGAGTGGACGTCTCTCATCCCGATCTCGCCGACCGGGTGCTGCGGGCCGAAGACTTCGTCGATGACGCGACCCCGTTCCGGCAGGAGTCCCATGGAACGGCCGTCGGCGGCATCATCGCGTCGGTGGCCGACAACGGCATCGGGATCGTGGGAGTCGCCCCGGACGTCCGGATCCTGGCCCTCCGAGCCTGCTGGGAGAGACCCGAAGGCGCCCTGTGCAACAGCTTCACCCTGGCCAAAGCCCTGGCCTTCGCCCTCGGCGAGGATCCGGACATCTTGAATCTGAGCCTGGCGGGTCCGTCGGACCCCCTCCTGGAGCGCCTCCTCCGGACGGCGACCGAACAGGGGATCGTCGTCGTGGCGGCACAGGAGGACGATCGTGAGCCCGGGACACACCGATTCCCCACCATGGTGGAGAGCGTTCTGGTGGTGGGAGCTGCGGAATCCGGAACCCCTGCCGGGGAGCCGAATACTACCCCCGGGGGGGCGGGCCTCCTGGCCCCGGGAACCGACCTGATCACCACCGTCCCCCGGGGCGGATACGACTTCGTGACCGGCAGCTCCTTCGCCGCCGCCGAGGTGACGGGGATCGTGGCCCTGATCCTCGAGAGGGATCCCGACCTCGAAGCGGGAGACCTCCTGGCCCTCCTCCGGGACACGTCCCTGGAGACGGAAGCTCCCGACGGCCCGATCCGGATGGTGAACGCCTGCGCCGCCCTCGCCCGCCTCCTGCAGACCGACCTCTGCTCCCGGATCCCGCCCCCTCGAAAGGCGCTCTCCGAGACCGAGTGACGCGGCTCGCGGAGTGCAACGAGCGCCCCGTTCACGCCCGGCCGGGCCTTCGGTAGACGGGCGGCTCAGCGTCCATTACACCCTCGGCACGAGCCCAATCGACCGAGGGGTGAAGTGCCCGAAATCGGGAATCCGAGCGTATAATGGAATCTCGCTTCGAAGAGGCCACCCTCTTCGATCTCCCCTGAATCTTCCCCGTGACTGTCCGGAGCCGGGACCTGAGGACGGAACCCTCGATGAAACGATCCTCGCGCCCGATCCCCCCTCTCCTCGTACTCCTCCTCCTGCTTTCCGGGAGCTTCCGATCCCTTCCGGCCGACGCCGAGGCCGAGGTCGGTCTCCTGGCCGATCTGTCCACCGGCTTCAAATTCGTCGGAGCCAGGAGCCTGGGATGGGCACCCGTCGGGGGCGAGGTCCACTTCTTCCTTCCCCGGTCGTCCACGGCCGCCACCGAGCTCTGGGTCACCGACGGAACTCCGGTCGGTACCCGGCTGGTTCGCGAGTGGATGGTCCACAGCTTCCCCGAGCCGGGGCTGGCGCTGCCCGACGGACGGCTCCTCTTCGCTCCGGACGATCCCGATCTCGGGAAGGAGCCCTGGGTCACCGACGGAACTCCGGCCGGGACCCGGCCCCTCCGAGACCTCTGTGTCGGTCGGTGCGATTCCTACGAGGAGGTCCGACGGAACGGATCGAGGGTGGTGCTTCGCGCCCGGACCGAGAATTTCGAGAGCCACCTGTACCAGGTGAGAGAGTCCGGTGATCCGCTCCGCCTCCTGGTGGCTCGGGACGTCCGGGAGTTCGTCCTGACGGAGGAGCTGATCTTCTTCCTGGCGGAGAACGATCAACGGCCTGGCCTCGACCTCTGGAGGTTCGATCCAGAGACCACCGCCGCAAGATTTCTCCAGTCCCTGGCGCCGAATGGCAGGTCCTGGATGGTCCCCTTCCGGCACGGCGTCCTCCTGGAAGAGCGCGACCCTCCGGCGAGTCGAATTCTCTTCGCCCGGGAGACCGAGGTCGAGGTGGTCCTGGAGCTGGGCGCCGGGGACGTCGTCGAGGGAACGACCGTACCCGGAACCGCCTTCTACTCGGTCTTTCGGAACGGGGACTCCCCGGACCCGAGCTGTGACCTGGTAGCGCTGCCGGAGGACCCGGGAGCTCCGGTGACGGTCCTCGAGTCCCGGCCTCTGGGAGGATTCGTCGGATGCCCCCGATTCCTGACCCCGTCCGACGCCGGGGTCTTCTTCACGGTGGCGGCCTCCGACGCCGAAGAGGAGCTCTGGTTCAGCGGCGGGACCGTGCCCTCGACCCGAAGACTGGCCACGTTTCCCCTGAGCCCCGGCGAGTTTACCGCCCAGGATCTCACGACCGCCGGTCCGGGCCTCTTCTTCATCGTCCGAGGAGAGGAGGAAGACCAGCTCTGGTTTTCGGACCGGACCCCGGA
>JAWVZJ010000239.1:0-4646 GCA_033722255.1 Thermoanaerobaculia bacterium
CCCCGGCGAAGGGCTCCGGACCCTCGACGGGGAGGACCGGGAGCTTTCCCCGGAGATGCTGGTGATCGCCGATGCCCGGCGGCCGGTGGCCCTGGCCGGAATCATGGGGGGCGCGGAGAGCGAGGTCGGGATCGGGACCGACGAGGTCCTGCTGGAGAGTGCCTGGTTCGAGCCGGGAGCTGTTCGGAGGACGGCGGGAGCGCTGGGCATGCACACCGACGCCAGCCACCGGTTCGAGCGGGGAGCCGACCCGGAGGCGACCCTCGTCGCGGCCGCCCGGGCGGTGGAGCTGATCCGGGAGCTCACCGGTGGCGTCCCCGAGGAGACTCCCCTGGATGTCCGGGGAGAGATCCTGCCGGCCCCGGCCCGGATTCATCTCGATCCGGGTCGCCTGGATCGTTTCGCCGGGACCGGGATCTCGACGGACGAGACCCGGAGATGCCTGGTCTCCCTGGGCTTCGATCCAGAGGCCACGGAGGAAGCCTCCGGCTGGGCGGTGGAGGTTCCCTCCTGGCGACGCTTCGACGTCCTGGAGGAGGCGGACCTGATGGAGGAGGTCCTCCGGGTCGTGGGCTTCGACCGGATCCCGGCGGAGCTTCCGGCCGTGGAGGGCCCGGACGCCCTCGAGCTGCCCTCCCATCGTGTCCGGCGCTCGATTCAGGATCACCTGGCGGCCTGCGGCCACGCCGAGGCCATCAGTTACGCCTTCTACGGCGAAGAGGAGGACTCCCTCTGTCGACCCTGGAGCGATCGCGGGGAGGCGGTGGGGCTGAGCAACCCCCTCTCAGAGCGCTACGACCGGATGCGCCGGACCCTGATCCCGGGGTTGGTCTCCGCCGCCCGATTCAACCGTCGCCGGGATCGGGAGGCGGTGGCCCTCTTCGAGCTCGGCCATGTCTTCTGGCGGGGTGAGGACGACGAGCCCCGGGAGGTGGAGCACGTGGGCCTGGTGTCCGGCGGTCGTCTGGGAACCCCGTGGGAGGGCTCCGTGGAGCTGGATTTCCACGACCTGAAGGGGGTCGCCGGGAGCCTCCTTTCGCGCCTCGGCTTGGACACGACGATGGTCCCGGCGGAGATTCCCGGTCTCGTGGAGGGGGCGGCGGCGGAATGGCGGAACCCGGACGGCCGTCGGATCGGGGTCCTCGGCCGACTGGACGAGGAGGATCCCCTCTACCCCCTCTTCGTGGCGGAGATTGCCTTGCCCGCGGCCGGTGCCGTGTCCCGGGGACGCACCGTGGAGCTTCCCTCCCGGCACCCCGGGATCACCATGGACGTGACCCTGACCCACTCTAAGGACGTCCTCTGGCGGGAGATCAGCCGGACCGTCACGGAGGCCGAGGTTCCGGACCTCGCGTTCTTCGGTCTCAAGGACCGGTACGAGGGAGAGGGGGTCCCGGAGGGCTTCGTGAACACGACGATCACGTTCCGTTACCAGGCCGGAGATCGATCCCTGACCCAGGAGGAGGTCAACCGGCGTCAGGAGCGGCTGACCCGGTTGCTGACGGAGCGATACGGACGGGAGGAGCGAGGATGACGGACGAGGTGCCGTGGCTCGAGGAGCTGGAGGAGAAGGTGCAGTCGGCGGTGGAGGAGATCGCCCGACTCCGGGAGAAGAAGAGGGAGCTCGAGGAGGAGCTGGCGAGCCGAGGAGAGTCCGGGGACTCCGAGGAGAGACCCGAGGAGGCCGAGGCATGGCGGGAGGAGCGCCGGGAGGTCCGGGAGCGCGTGGAGGGCATCGTGGAGAGGCTGGAGGACCTCCTGGAAGAGGAATCCTGACGCCGCGCCATCCAGCGGCGGAAGTGCCTCCGGGGCGGTGAAGCCGGGCCATCGTCGGGAGGTTCGATCCGCGGAGGAGGATTCCAGACCCCTTCTCTGCTATATTGCCCATCGGATTTCACCCGGCCGAGGACTCCCTGGGCCGGACCCTTCATCGGGTGTCGTCGCGAGGCCGTGTAGATGGTGGTGCTGGTGGGTACGGAGAACCCGCCCTTTCAGCGCCGCCAGCTCCGAGGTCCCGGCAGGTGCCTCATGAATCGTCCCGGCCAGGAGTCCGAAGTCGGGAAGGAGACATGCCGTGCCCGAGGACCAGTCCACGAAAACCGAGGTGGAGATCTTCGGTTCCGTGTACACGGTCCGGGCGGGGCACGATCCGGAGCACCTCCAGGAGCTGGCGGCGAAGGTGGATCGGGACATGCGAGAGATCGCGAGCCGGATCAGCACGGTCGACACGGCCAAGATCGCCATTCTGGCGGCGCTCAACATCGCCGACGAGTTGTTTGAGTCTCAGAGGCGACGGGAAGGACCGACAGACGAGATCACGGAACGGATGGTTCGACTCAGCGAGACCCTGGACGAGGCCCTCGTCGAAGGGAGCTGATGGAATCTCCGGATGAAAAGAGATTCGAGTAGCAGAGTACGGAAGCCGGTACGGAGGATGATGCGCCGGCCGGCATAGCGTCGATCGTTGCCGGGATCCGGGCCGAGTCCGGATCCGGGCCGGCCCGGTAGCCGCGGCGAGGGATTTCCGCCAGGGCGGGGAGTCCGGAACGGAGTCTCCGGCTTCGGATCGTAGCCCTCCGCGCTCTCTCCCCGAATCCCCCGCGATCGAATGCCTTCCCCGTCGTCGGACGGGAGTTTCGAGTGGACGTTCTGGTCGCTACCGCCATCGTGATTGCCGTCGCCCTCCTGGCGGCGGGGGGGTACTGGCTGTACCTGCGTCGGGCGGCGAAGAGAGTCCTGGCCCGGGCTCGGCGCCAGGCCGGAAAGACCCTGGAGGAGGCGAACCGGACGGTGGACGCGAAGATCCGGGAGGCGGAGATCGCGGCCAAGGAGATGTTGCTCCAGGCCCGGTCCGAGCTGGAAGAGACCTCCCGTCGAGAGCGGCAAGAGCTGGAGGAACGGGCCCGGGAGCTGAGGAACCGCCGGGAGAGCCTGGACCTGCGGGAGACCCGGCTCGAAGACCGGGAGGAGTCGGTCCTGGGGCGGGAGGAGCGCCTGGACCAGAGGGAGGAAGAGATTTCCACCCGTCACAGGGAGGCGGCTGCCCATGCGGAAGAGAAGAGGAGGGACTTGGAGAGGGTGGCGGGGCTCACGGTGCAGCAGGCCCGGGAGGAGCTGAAGCGGGAGATCGAAGACGAGACCCGGGTGGAGGCCGCCCGGATGATGAAACGGATCGAGGACGAGGCCCGGGAGGAAGCGAACCGCAACGCCCAGCGCATTCTCGGCATGGCGGTCCAGCGATCCGCCTCCGACTACGTGGCGGAGACCACGGCCTCCGTGGTGATGCTTCCGTCCGACGACATGAAGGGGCGGATCATCGGTCGAGAGGGGCGCAACATCCGGGCGCTGGAGGGGGCGACCGGAGTGGACCTGATCGTCGACGACACGCCCGAGGCCGTGGTCCTCTCGGGGTTCGATCCCTTTCGCCGGGAGATCGCCCGGGTCGCCCTGGAACGGTTGATCGACGACGGTCGGATCCACCCCGGCCGGATCGAGGAGATCGTCGAGAAGACCCGGGCGGAGTTCGACGAGCACATCGTCGAGGAGGGGGAGGCGGCCCTGCTGGAGCTGAAGATTCCGAGCATGCACCCGGAGCTCACCAAGATCGTCGGGAGACTCAAGTTCCGGACCTCCTACGGGCAGAACGTCCTCCACCACTCCAAGGAGGTGGCCTTCCTGGCCGGATCGATGGCGGCGGAGCTGGACGCCGACGTAGAGGTCTGCCGCCGCGCCGGCCTCCTCCACGACGTCGGCAAGGCCGTGGACCGGGAGATGGACGGAGGCCACGTGGAGATCGGGGTCGAGCTCCTCCGGAAGTACGGGGAGAGCGAGGAGGTGATCCACGCCATGGCTTGTCATCACGGCGACCACGACCCCGAGACGGTGGAGGCGGTGCTGGTCACGGCCGCCGACGCCCTCTCGGCGGCTCGGCCCGGGGCCCGGCGGGAGGTCCTGGAGAACTACGTCAAACGACTGGAGAAGCTCGAGGAGCTGGCGGGTTCGTTCCCGGGCGTGGAGAAGTGTTACGCCATCCAGGCGGGCCGGGAGATCCGCGTCATCGTGGACAGCGAGACGATCGACGACGATCGGGCCTACCTCCTCTCCCGGGAGATCGCCAAGAAGATCGAGGCCGAGCTGACCTACCCGGGGAAGGTGAAGGTGCACGTGATCCGGGAGGTCCGGGCGGTGGAGTACGCACGGTGACGAGGAGAGGGGAGGATCGATGAGGATCTTGTTCGTCGGGGACGTGATCGGGAGGCCGGGTCGCCGGGCCGTGCGGGAGATGCTCCCCGGTCTCGTGGACCGGCACGAGGTGGATTTCACCATCATCAACGTGGAGAACGCCGCCGGAGGGTTCGGGATCACGGAGAAGGTCCTGGATCGCTTGGCGGAGCTCCCCGTGGACTGCTTCACCTCCGGGAACCACATCTGGGACAAGAAGGAGGGTCTGCCCCTCCTGGACGAGAGGGCGAACCTGCTGCGCCCCGCGAACTACCCGGAGGGGAATCCCGGCCACGGCGTGTACGTCGGGGAGACGGCGGCGGGCATCCCTCTCGCCGTCCTGAACCTGGAGTGCCAGGTGTTCATGAAGACTCTGGCCTCGCCCTTCACGGTCGGCGACCGCTTGCTGGCGGAGCTTCCGGAGG
>JAWVZJ010000240.1:0-4619 GCA_033722255.1 Thermoanaerobaculia bacterium
CCAGGAGCCCGGCCAGGAGCCGGTCTCTCACCGGGGACGTCCCGGTTCCCGTCTCGTCCCCGGCGGCCTCTTCGGGTCGTCCCGCTTCGGCCGGGCTCGTCTCCGGCTCCGACTCGGTCCGGAGTGGGAGGTCCAGGGGCCCGGTTTCGGCCCCGGTCTCCCGGGAGGCGTCCTCCGTCGCCGGAGTCTCCTCTGGCTGGTCGGTCTGTCGTTCCTCGTCCCCCTCCTCCTCCGGATCGAGGTCGAAGAGGCTGCTCTGCTCGCGGGGAGAGCGGGCGGCGGTCATACGGACCGGGGAGAGAGGTACTTCACGTAGATCCGGAACAGAAGATCCCGGTTCCTCTCCTCGTAGGTGTCGGCGAACTCGAAGAGACGCTCCGCCACCTGGTCTTCGGGGGTGACATTGAGCACCTCGGAGAAATGCTCCTTCGCCTCCACCGGCCGGCCTTGCTGGAGACTCCGGACCCCGAGGTTGAAGTAGGAGTCGGCGATGAGCTCGGTGACCACGGGGTCGTTCGGGTTCTCCTCCCGCTGGAGCCACAGATCCCGGAGGGCACGATCGTACTCTCCGGCCCGGACCAGGTCGATCAGGGGCTCCAGGGGGAGGATCGCCTCCTCGGACTCCTGGAGGAGGCTCCGCCCCTCGTCGCCGAGGGGCTCGATCGTCCCGGCCTCCCGGAGGTGCTCGATCGCCTCCAGGTGGCGTCCCTCGGACTGGAGGTTCCGGGCCTCCGCCAGGAGCTCCTCCCGTCGGGCCGCGGCCTCCGGCGACAGCTCCTCCCCGGCCTCCTCCTCCCCGGTCTCCCACTCGGAGAGAAGGGCCTGGGCCTCCTCGTAGTGCGGGCTGGCCGGAGGAAGTCGCTTGAGCTGGGCGATGGCCACCCCGGTCTTGCCCTCTTCGAACAGCTCGGTGGCCCGCTCGATCGGCGTGGTCGTCTCGGCCGGGGAGGGAGAAGCGGGGGTCTCGGCGCTCTCGGTGTTCGGGAAGAGCGATCCGGACCGGAACCAGAGGAAGCCGCCCACGGCGAGGACGGTCACCAGAATTCCCGCCGCCACCAGGATCAGGTTCTTCCTCGAGGAGGGGGCCTCCTCCGGCGTCTCCTCCGGCGTCGGCCGCACCGGCTCCTCGGGCGCCAGGTCCGGCTCGGGAGGAACCATGATCTCTTCCTTGAGGACGTCCCCGCCCTCCTCCTCCGGCTCCATGAGGGGAGCGGCCGGCGCGGCTTCCCCCGCCGCCTCCTCCGTCACGTCCTCCGGAGCCAGCTCTCCCTTCCCGAGCTTCTCGAGATACTCGGACGCGGCGACGTGATTCGGGGACATCTCCAGGACGTCGCGGAGCTTCGCCTCGGCCTCCTCCATCTCCCTGGCCTCCACGTGGCTCAGGGCCTCGTGGTAGGCCTCCTCCACCCGGCGGTCCTCCTCGGCCTTATTCTCCCGGGCCTCCTCGATCCGCCGGGCCGCCTCCTGGTGGTCGATGTCGATGAGGAAGATCCGGGACCAGGCGTCGATGGCTTCCTGGAACTCGCCCTTCTCGTACGACTCCTGTCCCTCGGCCAGGAGCTCCGCGATCCGGGGATCCTCGTCGGAGGGAGCCGCCGGCGAAGCTTCCGCCTCTTCCTCCGGCGCTCTCTCCACGGGCTCCTCCCCGGGTTCTTCCGCCGCGACCGCCTCCGGCTCCCCGAGCTCGAGCTCCTCTTCGTCCTCGAGCTCCGGCAGCTCCCCCAGGTCCTCGAAGCCGAGATCCTCCTCGGGGAAGGGGAGCTCCTCGGCCTCCTCCCCCGAGGGCTCTACGTCCTCACCGGTCTCGAGAGTCTCTTCGACGGGCTCCTCTTCCGCGTCCGGGAGTTCCGGGAGCTCGTCCATCTCGAATTCGGCGATCGGCTCCTCGGCCCCGAGATCGATCTCCTCGGCACCGCCCACGGTCGGCGCCGACTCCAGCTCTTCGGCCTCCGGCTCCACCGTCCCCTCCGGAAGGGGCTCCTCGGCCTCTCCGGGCTCCGAAGGCTCGACCACGGGCTCGGGAGTGGCGACCGTCCCCAGGGTCGTCTCCATCTGCTGGAGACGGGGATGGCCCGGGTCCAGGGAACGGGCCTTCTCCAGGGCCGACCGGGCCGCCTCCTCGTCCTCCGCCGCCAGGGCCTCCTCGGCCTGGCTCAGGAAGCTCTCCACGTAGGGAGCGGCCTCCATCTGCTCCTGGGCGTCACCGAGGAGCCGCTGGAGCTCCGGATCCTCGGAGATCGCCTCCTTCTCCTCCTCCGCCCGGGCCATCAGGGTGTCGAAATCCCGGGTGGCCACCAGCTCCGCGAACTCCGATCGGAGCTCCGAGGCGAACATGGCCTCGGACCCGCCGAGGGGAGCTCCGGCTTCCCCGACCTCGTCCGGGCCCCCGGGAGCCTCCGGCCCGGCGGTCTCGGAAACCTCCTCCATGGGGAGCTCCGGGATCTCTCCCAGGCCGGACTCCCCCTCCATCTCCATCGGAGAGGGTTCCCCGACCTCGGAGGCCTCCGCCGCTTCGGTCGGACCGGGAGCTTCTGCGGCGGGTGCCGACGACTCCGGCGCCTCCCGGGTCTCCTGAACCCCGGGCGCCTCGGGCGATGGCTCCGTCCCCGCCGCCGGGGCTTCGGGGGCCGGAGCCTCCTCGGTCTCGGTCTCCAGATCCAGATCGTCCTCCAGGTCGTCGACCCGGACGGGTCCTCCGGAGCTCTCCTCCAGCCGGTCGGCCAGCCGCTGGGCCGGGCTGAAGAGGGGATCGAGCCGAAGAATGAAGTCGCAACCGAGACGGGCCTCCTCCGTCTTGCCCTCCTCGGCCACGTTGCGGGTGTGCTCCCAGGTCTCGAGGATCCGTTCCCGGACATCCTCGGCGAGGGACGGATTTCCGGGATAGCTCATGTCCGCATTTCGGGGTCCAGGTTCACGTCGTGGAGGTCGTTGATCTTACCAAAAGGGTGAGCTCTCGACAATCCGCCACCGATGGCGCCGACGGGGGGACCGTCGGAGGCCAGCACCGGTTCTCGCTCTCCGTCCTTCTCCCTACAGCGAGCACCGTGACCGGGCCCCGGGGCGCCGTCAATCCTACTCGTCCCGGCCCTTCGGTCCCGTCCCGTCGGTTCCCAGCTCCCGGAGGAGACGCCGGGGGAGACCCCCGAAGCTCCCGGAGCTCATGGTCACCAGGACGTCTCCCGTCTCCGCCTCCGCCACCGCCGCCTCCGCCAGCCCCTCCACGCTGTCCACGACCCGGACCTCCACTCCCAAGCCCCGGAGCTCCCCGGCGAGACGGGGACGATCCAGGAGCTCCTCCGACGAGAAGCGCTCCCGGTAGTAGATCGGCGCCAGCCAGACGACGTCTGCGGGACGGAAGGCCTCGACGTAGGCCTCCTGGTGGATCGACTGCCCGGCCGTCAGGGAGCGGGGCTCGAAGAGGGCGACGACCCGGCGACCTCCGTAGCGATCTCGGAGGGCCTGGAGCCCCGCCGCCACCGCGGTCGGGTGGTGGGCGAAGTCGTCGATCACCGTGACCCCCCGGACGGTCCCCAGCTCCTCCAGCCGCCGGGCCACGCCCCGGAACCGGGACAGGGCCCGGGCCGCCCGGCTCGGGTCGATCCCGTCGGAACAGGCCGCCGCCCACACGGCCAGGGCGTTGGACAGGTTGTGCCGTCCCGGAACCGCCAGACGAAGCTCCGCCCTCCACGATTCCGGTCCCCGGAGCCCCACTTGCCCGGACGGCCCGGGAGCCCCGGTCACTGTCACGTCGTTGCCCTCTCCCAGACCGTAGAAAAGCACCCGACACGCGGCGTCCCCGACGATCTCGCGGACCCCGGAACGATCTCCGCAGGCGATGAGGAGACCGGAGGCGGGAAGTCCCGCCACCAGCTTCCGAAAGGCGCCACGGAACGTCTCCGGAGTGGGGTAGAGATCCGCGTGGTCGTACTCCACGCTGGTGAGGACCAGGGTCTCCGGCCGGTAGTGGAGGAACTTCGGCCCCCGGTCGAAGTAGGCCGCGTTGTACTCGTCGCCCTCCACGCAAAAGCGCTCGTGGCTCCCCGCCGCGAAGCTCCGGGGCAGGTCCCGGGGTCTCCCCCCCACGAGATATCCCACGTCTCGGTCGCAGGCGGTGTAGGCCCGGGCGGCCATGGCCGTGGTGGTCGTCTTCCCGTGGGTCCCGGCCACGACCAGGGGACGGCGGTCGGCGAGGAAGAACCGGTAGAGGGCCTGGGGCATAGAGAGCCGGGGGAGGCCTCGGCGCTCCATCTCCCGGACCTCCGGATTGTCCCGGGGGACGGCGTTGCCCACGATCACCAGGTCCGGTGGGGGATCCAGATGGGACGGATCGTAGCCGACCATGGGCTCGATCCCCTCCTCGGCCAGCAGATCGCTGGTCGGAGGATAGAGGGGGCCGTCGGATCCCCGGACCCGGTGGCCGAGGTCCTTCAGCAGACAGGCCAGGGGCGCCATACCGGTGCCCCCGATGGCGATCAGATGGATGTCGAGGGGCCGGGTCTCGGTCAAGGGATCCTCCTGGTCGGGACCGGGGCGGGGAGACCGGGCCCGATGGCTCGCTCCTGGCGAGGCTCCGGGGGAGTATAGTGTCGCCGGAGCACGCCATGACCCCTCGACCCCTC
>JAWVZJ010000241.1:0-4608 GCA_033722255.1 Thermoanaerobaculia bacterium
GTATTGGCTCAGCTTGTCCTTCAGCATCTGCCGGCCGCGGAAGAGCTTGTTCTTCACCGTGCCCAGGGGCATCTCCTTCAGGGTCGCGATCTCGTCGTAGGAGAGCTCGGCGTAGTGGCGGAGCGAGATCAGCTCGCGGTAATCCTCGGGCAGCTCCTCGATCGCCTCCCGGATCGCCTCTCCCCGCTCCCGATTCCGGATGTCCCGGTAGGGAGAGGGATCCCTGCTCTCCAGGGGCAGCTGATAGGTCGTGTCGTCCCGGGGATTCGTCTTCTGCATCGAGGTGGTGGGGAGTCTTCTCTTCCGGAGATGATCGATGGCCCGGTTGTGGGCGATCCGGAAGATCCAGGTCGAGAACTTGTAGGTCGGATCGTATCGGTCGAGGGCGTCGTACACTTTGATGAAGACCTCTTGCGTCAGGTCGTGGGCCGTCTCCACGTTTCCCACGATCCGGTTCAAGAAGCTCACCAGCCGATTCTGGTAGCGACGGATCAGGATGCCGTAGGCCTCCCGATCGCCGTCCAGGACCGTCTCGACGATCTCCTCGTCCGGGGGCGACGTGGGGTCGGCGACCATCTCTACGTACGAAAGCCGGTGGAGAAAGGTTGCAGAGGGGCCGATCTCACGGGATCTCCCGGATCCGTACGATCTCGTCCTCCTGGAGGATCCGCTCCAGGACTTCCATTCCGGCGGTGACTCGGCCGAAGGCGGTGTAGGAACCGTTCAGGTGGGGCTGCCGAGACAGGGTCACGAAGAACTGGCTTCCGCCGCTGTCCGGCCCCGAAAGAGCCATTCCCACCACGCCCCGATCGAACCGAATGCGGTTGAGCTCGTCCCGGATCGCGTAGCCGGGACCTCCCCATCCGTCCCCCCGGGGATCTCCGTCCTGGACCACGAAGTCGGGGACCACCCGGTGGACCGAGAGACCGTCGTAGAACCCCTGTCCCGCCAGAGAGAGGAAGTTGAGACAGGTCAAGGGTGCCGTCGGGCACTCGAGGCGGATCTCCACCGCTCCCCGTTCCGTCTCCATCCGCACCCTTCGGGGCTCCCGGGCGAGGAGGATCCGCTCCCGGTAGCTCTCCAGGGGCAGCAGCTCGATGGCCGGTCCGGGCTCCGGTCGAGGACGGCCCAGATCGGCCAGGGCGTCGGCTGCGTCTCGCCGGATCAGGTACTCCGGATAGCGAGCGATCTCCTGCAGGGCCTGGATCACCGAGTCCCGCTCCGGGGGCGTCGCCTCGGCCCGGCTCTTCAGGGCCCGGATCGCGGCCCGGCGGGCATCGTCGATCCGGTCGGAGCCGGCCCTCTGGAAGGCCGTCACGAGGGTCGCGAAAGGGGCCACCGGATGCTCCTCCAGCCACTCCAGCGCCACGGCTCGCAAGGCCGGATCCGGATCGGCCAGGGCCTCCCGGATCGGATCGGGCGGGGCGTTCTCCCCGGAGAGCCCCTGGAGAGTGGTCGCCAGGGCGGCGATCCGGACCTCCGGATCGGGATCGCTTCGCAGCTCCCGGAGAAGATCGAGACGCCCGAGGAGGCCCGCCGCCCGGGCCGCGGCCGATCGCAGAGCCGGTGCGTCGGGGCGGCGGAAGCGGGGGAGGAGATCCCGGGCCCGGGGATCTTCCGCTCCGGCCAGGGCCAGGAAAGCCAGCTGCCGCTCCCGGGGATGTCCCTCCCGGGCGAGGTCGACCAGGCGTCTCCCCAGGACCGGATCCAGGAGCCACTGCTCCGCGGCCTTTACGGCCGTGATCCGGACGCCGGCCCGGGAATCCTCCGTCAGCTCCAGGACCCGGTTTCTCCAGCCGGCGGGGGCGGCGGTTTCGCCCCGGACCACCAGGCGGGCCGCCGCCCGGAGGGCCTGGACCACCGGTCCCGCCTCGGGATCCTCCAGCAGCGGACGGAGGAGCTCGACGTCGGATCCCGCCCCGACCTTTCCCAGACCCCGGGCCGCCCATCCCCGGACCCAGGGATCGGGATCCCGGAGGCGGCTCCGGAGGAGGGGAGCCGCCTCCGGGAGGGCGTTCCGGGCGACGGCGTAGAGGGCCCGGCCCGCCAGATCCGGATCGCCGTCCTCCAGGACCGAGGCGGCCACCGCCAGCCTCCCCTCGTCCCGGAAGCGGAACAGGGACGGCAGGAGCCGGTTCCGGGCCTCCGCCGGCTCCAGCTCCCCCAGGGCCTCCCGCACCACTCCCAGGGGAGCTCCGTGGCGGGCCAGCGCCTCGACGGCGAGACGACCCACCCCACGGTCCGGATCCCGGGTCGCCCGGAGGAGGGGACGCCGGGATTCCCCCGGATCGTGGAGGCCCAGGGCGAAGGCCGCTTCCCTCCGGACCCCGGGGGAGGGATCCCCGAGGAGGGAGACCAGCACCGGGAGGGCACGCTCGTCCGGAATTCTCCCCAGGGCCACGGCCAGCGCCCGTCGCGAGGCCTCGTCTCCGCCCAGGGCCTGCTCTACGGTGTAGGGTTCGTAGATCTGGCGGTCCACCAGGAGAAGCAGCAGGGCCCTCCGGTCCAGGTCCTCCGGCAGCGTCTCGGCGTCCCCCGTCTCCGCTGGCGCTGCCGAGTCCCGAACCGCCCCTCCGGAGGAGGCGCAGGAGAGGAGACCGGAGCCGAGGAGCAGGAGGACGATCAGGAACGGAAGCGATGCGGACTTCACAGAGTCCCATGGTATCGCGGGAGGATCGGCTGCCTCCGCGGGGCGCCTCGGGACCGTAGGTCCGGCCCGCCACCCCCGACGGGCCCGACTGGCGATTCCCGGTCGGTGACCGGTCAAACGCCGAGCGCCAGGCGCTCGGCCAGAGCGTCGGGCAGTCCTGCGTCCCGGATCCGTCTCTGGGCCTTCTGGACCGGGTACTCCAGCCGGTACCAGCGGACGGTCCCCTCCGCGTCGTCGTAGGTCATGTAGGCGGCCCGGGGATCTCGGTCCCGGGGCTGTCCGATGGAGCCGGGATTGATCAGGTAGTGGAATCCGTTCTCGATCTCGATCGTGCCGTCCTCTCCCTGGAGGAGAGCGACCTCGATCCCGTCCCCGTGTTCGACGAAGAGGCTGGGAATGTGGGTGTGGCCGAAGAATGTGACCCGAGCCTCGTGCTCGGCGAAGATCTGGAAGGCGTCGAAGTCGGAGAAGGTGTACGCGTCCTCGTCCAGGGGAGAGCCGTGGCAGATCACGAGCTCCTCGTCCACCTCCACGGGACCCTTCGGTAGCTCTTCCACGAAGCGGAGATTGGCTTCGGTGAGGCGCTCCCGGGTCCATCGGGCCGCCTCCAGGGCCGCCGGATTGAAGTTGGACCCGTCCTCCAGGCCGGCGACCACCTTGTCGTGATTGCCCCGGACCAGCGCGACCTCTCCCTCGAGCCCCCGGATCGCCTCCACGACCTGGTTCGGACCGGCTCCGTAGCCCACCAGATCCCCCAGGATCAGGGTTCGGTCGAACCGTTTGCGCTGGACCCTGCGCAGGACGGTCCGGAAGGCCTCCCAGTTGCCGTGCATGTCGGAGAGGATCAGATGGCGCACGTCATTCCTCCAGACGAAGCACGATCCTCGCCGCGGTCTCCCGGGCCGTTTCGTCGTCGCCGATCTTCAGGGTGAGATCCGCCTGGTGGTAGGCGGGGAGACGCTTCCGGTAGAGGGACAGGGCCTCGACCTCGGATTCGAAGAGGGGCCGGTCCTCCTTCTCCACCCCGCCGAGACGTCGGGCGATCGTTCCGAAGGAGGGGTGGAGGAAGATCGTGATGCCGAGTCGGGAGAGGAGCTCCTGGTTCTCGGGGAACGTGAAGCAGCCGCCGCCGGTGGCGACCACCGCCTCGGGGAGCTCGCCCGTTTCCCGTAGGGCTTCGTGTTCCAGGGTCCGGAAGCGGGCCTCTCCCGCCGTGGCGAAGATCTCCCGCACCGTGCTCGCCGCCCGTCGCTCGATGACGTGGTCCAGATCGACGAACGGAACTCCCAGATCCCGGCCCAGGAGGCGTCCGACGGTGGTCTTTCCGCTTCCCATGAACCCCACCAGATAGAGACGCACCGGAGGGTCAGGAGTCCTCGTCCCGGGCGGACCGCTTGCTCCGTTCGGCGCGCAGGGCCCGGATCAACAACAACAGGAATCCTCCCCAGACGAATCCGCAGACCGCCACCGCCGTGAGCCAGCCCGCCGGGGTCAAGAGGACTCTCCCCGGCCGGAGGACCAACGGTCCGCGAGCCATCGGTTGGCGAGGATCAGGAGGACCAGGGCGACCGACCACTGGGCGAGGACCGTGCCCGCGGTGTAGACCCCGGTGGGATCCAGCCAGGTCTCGGGGTTCCATTCCCGGGTCTGGAGGAGCCACCAGACCATCAGCACCACGGCCTCGACGGGGACCAGGGCCGCCACCAGGATCGTCCACCATCGTCCGATCCGGAGATCATTGCCCGGACCGTTGACCGTCTCCACCCGGAGCTTCTCCAGGCCGAAGACCACGGCCCCGACGGCGAAGAAGAGTCCGGACAGCATCAGCCCCACGCCCCAGACCCAGTCCTGGTTCTGGAACATCTCCATCTTCAGGGCCGAGGGCAGGCCGACGCCGAGGCCGATACAGGCCACGGTCACGACCGACGGTCTGCGCCCGAGGCCGGCGTCCATGAGCA
>JAWVZJ010000242.1:0-4591 GCA_033722255.1 Thermoanaerobaculia bacterium
CTCTATTCCGATCTCCGAAAGCAGCTCGTGTCGGTCCTGTCCGGGGTGTCGGATCCCGTGGCCGTCATGGCCACGGCTGCCTGCCTGGTCCACGAGGCGATCCCCTACAGCAGTTGGACCGGCTTCTACCGGGTGGTGGGGCCGGAGTTGCTCCGAATCGGCCCCTATCAGGGTCCCATGGGCTGTCTCGAGATCCCCTTCGGCCGGGGAGTTTGCGGGACCGTGGCCCGGCAGGAGGAGTCCCGGATCGTCCCCGACGTCCACGAGTTTCCCGGGCACATCGCCTGCGACGCCACCGCCCGCTCCGAGATCGTGATCCCGGTCCGGGACGGAGAGGGAAATCTCGTGGCCGTCCTCGACCTCGACTCCCGGGAGCCCGCCGCCTTCGACGAGGAGGACCGGCGGGGTCTGGAGGCCGTGGTCGAGGAGCTCGGACCCCACCTCTGACGGGACCCCGGGGACCTTGCGACGTCGACGCCGGAATCTGTGGGTCGGGACCTGGATGACGGGCTTGGTCGTGGTGGCGGCCCTGGCCGCTCCCTGGCTGGCGCCGGAGGACCCCACCGAGCCCGTTCTCCAGGAGCGGCTGGAGGGGCCCTCCCCGGAGCATCCGCTGGGCCGGGACGAGCTGGGTCGGGACATCCTCTCCCGGCTGATCTACGGCTCCCGGGTCTCCATGATCGTGGGCGTCTCGGTAGTATTCCTGGGCTCCCTGGCGGGGACGGCCGTGGGCCTGGTCTCCGGGTACCGGGGCGGATGGACCGACGAGATCTCCATGCGCCTGACCGACGTCGTCTTCGCGTTTCCGGGGATCCTGCTGGCCATCGCCCTGGTGGCGGTCCTGGGTCCGGCCCTTCCCCACCTGATCCTGGCCCTGGTGGCGATCGGGTGGGTGGGCTACGCCCGGCTGGTCCGGGGACAGGTCCTGAAGCTCAAAGAAGAGGACTGGGTGACCGCGGCCAGGGCGGCAGGGGTGTCGTCCCTCCGGATCCTGTGGAAGTATCTGCTACCCGGCGTGCTCCCGGTCCTCGTGGTGCAGGCGACCCTGGGGATGGCGGGAGCGATCCTCGCCGAGGCCGGCCTTTCGTTCCTGGGCCTGGGGGTCCAGCCTCCGAGGCCCTCCTGGGGAGCCATGATCGACGCCGGTCGGGGCCATCTCCTGGACGCTCCCCACGTGGCCCTTTTCCCGGGGCTGGCCATCGTCTGGACCGTCATGGGTCTGAACCTCCTGGGAGACGGTCTCCTGGACGCGACATCGCCGGGGTCCGGTGAAACCGGGGAAACGATGAAACCCTCATTGAAAGATGGTGGTTGATAACCTGAGGTTTTTGTTTGACAGTTTGTTTTGTATAGGTTACCGTCGAATCGCAGTGTTGATTTTTTCGGCCTGCACAATTCAATCAGTCTGTATCATTCATCAGCTGTGGGGCCACGACGGTTTGCGGTGGAAACTCGGAGGAGTATCCGATGGCGTTCCATCATCGGCATTCTCGGAGGCTCTGAGCGTTCGAGATGTGCGTTCGGTCCCTCCGGGCTCGGAACGGTCAGCGATATTTGGTGGATGATCGGGCTTTCATACTCAATTTGATGAGCGAGGAAGATCGATGGCAGCCGATCAGAGCAAAGAGGATCAGGAGCTCCTGACCCTGACGGAGCTGGCGGAGAAGGCGGACGTTTCCCTTCCCACGGCCCAGAAGTACAAGAAGAACCACCAGGACAAGCTACCCACGGTCGGGAAGGGACGAACTCAAAAATACCGACCCGAGGCGGTGCAGGTGGTCCAGGAGATCTACGAGGAAAATCTGGCCAGGAGGGGTCGAGGGTCGAAGAAGAGCTCGGGGAAGAAGAAGAGTAAGAAAAAGAAAGAAGAACGAGAGCTTCTTCCCCTCACCGAGATCGCCGAGCGAGCGGGGGTTTCCTATCCCACGGCCCAGAACTACGTTAAGAAGCATCTGGACCGGATTCCCCACGAAGGGAAAGGTCGTCGCCGGAAGTATCCGCCCGAGGCGGTGAAGGCGGTCCAGGAGATCTACAACGAAAACATGAAAAAGAGGGGCGGGGGCCGAAAGAAGAAGGGGAAGAAGTCGCGGAGCAAGGCCGGGCCTACCTCCGACCGACAGATCACCAAGGCCCTCGAAAAGCTCGAGAAGCGTGTCGCTTCTCTGGAGAAGCTCATGGCGAAACCCCTCAAGGTAGAGATCAAGCGCTGACCGCTAGCTCCCGGGGTCGGCGGCCAGATGGTCCCAGCCCCGGGGCGGGAGCTCCTCCGAGCCCCTCTCCGTGAGGAGCCGGAGCCCCTCCCCTTCCACGACGCGTCCGATCCGATGACAGCCGGACGGTGGCTCGGCGTCCGAGGGGAGGGCGAAGAGGAGCACGTAGTCCTCTCCGCCCCCGAGCTGGAGGTCGAGGAGATCCTCGTCGAGCCAGGTGGCGAGGGCGGCGGTGCCCTCGGCGGCGGGAAGCCTCTCGGCCTCGAGCTCGGCCCCGATGCCGCTGGCCCTGAGGACGCGATGGAGATCCCGGGCGAGGCCGTCGGAGAGGTCGACGGTCGCGGCCCGCTCCCGCCCGGCGATCCAGCGGCCGAGCTCGAGCTGGGCGTCCGGCAGTAGATGCCGGCGGAGGGCCCGGCGGGCGGCGCTCTCCTGCGCTGCCGGAAGTCCCGGAGGCGGGATCGCCGCGTCGGAGCCCGGATCCCAGCTGGCGCCCCGGGAGAGGAGGGCGAGCCCCAGGGCCGACTCGCCGAGGGTGCCGCCCACCCAGAGGGTGTCGCCGGCCCGGGCCCGATCCCGCCCGGGCCAGGAGGCGGCGGAATCCAGCGTCCCGATCAGAGTCAGGGTCGCCGTCAGACGATCGGTCGAGGCCAGGTCTCCGCCGGCGAGGGTCACGTCCTCCCGCTCCGCCGCCTCCAGGAAGGCGCCGAAGAAGCGGCGCCGGGGGTAGTTCGCAGGGGTGTTGAGGGCCAGGAAGGCGAAGGCGGGATCGGCGCCCACCGCGGCCAGGTCCGAGAGGTTCACGGCCAGGAGGCGCCGGGCCACGATCTCCGGGGCCAGGTCGAACGGGACGTGGACGCCAGCGATCTGACTGTCCACCGTGACCGCCACCGAGAGCTCTCCCAGCTCCAGACGGGCGGCGTCGTCTCCGAGATGGTCGGGATCTCCGATTTGCCCCCGGAGCCACTCCAGGAGCTCGATCTCGCCCATCGCCCGTCAGCCCGCCAGGAGACCTAGCCGGCCGCCGGGACGGCGTCCTTCCTCTCCGGCGAGCTCTTCGGAGTCTCACCGTCCAGGAGCGCTCGGGCGAGGACGTCGGCCATCTCGTCGGCCAGGTGAAAGGTGATCCCCTCCGTGATGTTGTCCGGGAGCTCCGCCAGGTCGGCCTGGTTGAGCTTCGGCAGGATCACGGTGTCGATGCCGGCGGTCTTGGCGGCCAGAATCTTCTCCTTGAGACCCCCGATCGGGAGGACGCTCCCCCGGAGGGTGATCTCGCCCGTCATGGCCACCCGGCGGTTGACCGGGATTTCCCGGAGCAGGGAGATCAGGGCGGTGGCGATGGTGATCCCCGCCGAGGGCCCGTCCTTGGGGATCGAGCCCGCCGGGACGTGGACGTGGATGTCGTGCTCCGTGAAAAAATCCGGCTCTTCACCGTCCTCGGCCGCACAGGCCTTGGCGTAGCTCAGGGCCGCCTGAGCCGATTCCTTCATGACCTCGCCGAGCTGTCCCGTGAGGAGGAGGTTCCCCTTGCCCGGAACCGCCAGGACCTCGATGAACATGAGGTCTCCCCCGGCCGCGGTCCAGGCCAGGCCAGTGGCGACCCCCACCCGGTCTTGGGCCAGGAGCTCCTCCAGGTGGTGTGCGGGGGCTCCGAGCATCTCCTTGGCCTTCTTCGGCGTGATCGTGATCTTCCGGGTCTTCCCCCTGGCGAATCGCATGGCGACTTTGCGGCAGATGGAGGCGATCTGCCTCTCCAGGTTTCGGACCCCCGCTTCCCGGGTGTGGGCGGAGATCACGTGATCGACCGCCTCGTCCCGGAATTCCAGCTTGCCCTCCGGAATCCCGTGCTCCCGGGTCTGTTTCGGGATCAGGTGGCGCTTGGCGATCTCTCGCTTCTCGTTCTCCGTGTACCCCGAGAGGCGGACGACCTCCATGCGGTCCCGAAAGGCGGGCTGGATCGGATCCATGAGATTCGCCGTGGCGATGAACAGGACCCGGGAGAGGTCGTACTCGACTCCGAGATAGTGGTCCCGGAAGGTGTCGTTCTGCTCCGGATCCAGGACCTCGAGGAGGGCCGACGAGGGATCGCCCCGGTAGTCGGCCCCGATCTTGTCGATCTCGTCCAGCATGAAGACCGGGTTCGAGGTCCCCGTCTGGTTGATGCTCTGGAGGATCCGTCCCGGAAGGGCTCCCACGTAGGTCCGGCGGTGACCCCGGATCTCGGCTTCGTCCCGGACACCACCCAGGGAGAGCCGCACGAATTCCCGTCCCAGGGCCCGGGCGATGGAGCGTCCCAGGGAGGTCTTTCCCACGCCGGGAGGCCCGACGAAGCACAGGATCGGGCCCTTCATCTCCGCCTTCAGCTTGCGCACCGCCAGGTA
>JAWVZJ010000243.1:0-4584 GCA_033722255.1 Thermoanaerobaculia bacterium
CCCGGGTCTCCCTCCGGCGATCCCTTCGGCCCCGGGAGCGCCCGGTCGTCCGGGCTCGGCTCCGGTGTCGCATCCTCGGTCTCCCGGGCCGGAGGTTCCTCCGGCGGCTCGGGTTCCGGAGGAGGCTCTTCCTCCGGACTCTCCTCGGGATCGGCCTCCTCCTCCGGAAGAATCGGGGCCTCGCTCTCCGGCGCCTCCGGGGGGGGTGCGTCCGGTTCGGGCTCGGGCTCCGGCTCCGCAGCCTCTGGTGCCGACGACGGCGCGGGATTCTCCACGCCGACGGCAGGCGGCGGGACCAGCATGACGGGGACGAACTCCACCGGCTCCGGTTCCTGGGCGAAGAGCCCGGGGACGAGGAGGGCGGTGGTCAGGAGAGCGGCGTGGAGGCCCAGGGAGGAGGCGAGACTGGCCAGGCGTTGCCAGAGGCTCTTCCGTTTCCCCCTCTCTTCCAGATACTCGTCCACGGGCGTCATTCCGGAGCCTCGGTCATTTCCGATTCCGGATCATTCTCGATCCTCGTCCCGCTTCTGCTCGGTGATCATCCCGATCCTCTCGATCCCTCCTTGGCGGAGAAGATCCAGGATCTCGACGATCCGTCCGTAGGGGACGTCCTTGTCCCCCTTGAGGAAAACGGACCTGTCGGTCCGGGATTCCAGAACGGGGAGGAGCCGATCCACGAGCTGGGAGTCGTGGATCGGGGTATCCTTCAGGTAGACGAGCCCGTCCCGGTTCACGGAGAGGATGAGGGGGTCCTCGACGTTGGTCTGGAGGTTCTCCGCCTCGGCCCGGGGCAGAGCCACCTCCACCCCCTGGTGGAGCATGGGAGCGGTGATCATGAAGATCACCAGCAGCACGAGCATGACGTCGACCAGGGGGGTGACGTTGATGTCGGAGAGGACACCCTCTTCGTGCTCGCTGCCGCCGCCCACGTGCAGTGCCATCGGTGCCTGCGATCCGTGTCAGGTGAAGTTCCGCTCGGTGAGGTTCAGGAACTCGAAGATGAAGTCCTGCATCTCGCTCCGGATGGAGGAGAGGCGGGAGCCGAAGTAGTTGTAGCCCACGAGGGCCGGGATGGCTGCGGCCAGGCCGGCCGCCGTGTTCACCAGCGCCTCGGCGATGCCGGGGGCCACGGCCACGATGGAGGTGGAGCCGGTGACGCCGATGTCGTTGAACGCGACCATGATCCCCCAGACGGTGCCGAAGAGACCGATGAACGGACAGGCGGCGGCAGTGGTGGCCAGGAACGGGGTGCCCTTCGCCAGCAGGCCCAACTCCACACCCTGAGCGCGACGGAGGCTCCTCTCGACCCCGACCAGGGACTTGACCCGGTACCCGGCGCCTGGATCCTCTTCCTTTCGGGCCTTCACCTGGGCGTCGATCTCCAGATACCCCGCCTGGAACAGGCCCACCATGGGCGAGGCGTGGTGCTTGCCGGTGGCGGCGTTCACCTCGGAGAACTTCCGGCTCCGGCGGAAGACCTCCAGAAAGTCCTCGGTATGGCGATCGGCCCGGCGGAGCTGGAAATACTTCCCGATCATGATGGTCCAGGAGGCCAGGGAGAAGAAGACGAGGATGCCGAACACCGTCTTGCCCATCCAGCCGACGCCGAGGAAGATGTCGACGATGGAGGTCTCCTCGCCGGGAACCAGCTGGGCGATGGTCATCATGGCGGGAATCGGGTGCATCGGGGTCCTCTCGGGCGGAGAAGGTAGCACGGGCGCTCCGGACTGTCCACGGCTCCCGGAACGGATCCCGGAGGAGCTTGGACGCCACCGGGCTCCGGGGTCGGTGGACGAAACAGGAGACTCTCCCGACCCATTCCGAATCGCTGCAAAAACCCCGTGATAGCCTGGATTCGAACCGATCCGGGGTCTCCTGGATCGCTGGCGCTCGCATCTTTCCCATCGACTCGCAAGGAGGAACCGAAGTATGAAGATCGCCGTCTGCATCAAGCAGGTTCCGGACACGGAGGCTCGACTCCGGGTCGGGCCGGACGGCCGATGGATCGAGGAGGAGGATCTCCCGTTCATCATCAACGAGAACGACGAGTTCGCCCTGGAGGAGGCGATCTCCTGGGCGGAGGAGACCGACGGTGAGGTCACCGTATTCACGCTCGGTCCTCCCCGGGCCACGGAGGCCCTGAGGAAGGCTTTGGCCCTGGGAGCCGCCGAAGCAGTTCACCTGGAGGACCGAAGCTTCCAGGACGGGGACGCGATCTCCACCGGACGGGCCCTGGCGGCCGCGATCTCCCGAGGTGATTTCGATCTCGTCTTCACCGGATCCCAGACCGACGATCTCGGATTCGGGGCTACGGGCTCGGTGCTGGCCGAAGTCCTCGGCTGGCCCCACGCCTGGTTGGTCATGGGGGTCGAGCTCGACGACGGGGAAGAGGCCCTGCAGGTGGTTCGCGAGATGGAGGGGGGGATGAACCAGCGGATCCGGGTACCCCTTCCCGCGGTGATCGAGGTCCAGGCAGGGATCAACCATCCTCGATACGCTTCGCTCCGGGGGATCATGAAGGCGAAGCGGAAGCCGATCGAGACGCCGAGCCCTTCGGATCTCGGGCTGGATGCTCAGGCGGTGGGTGCCGCCGGAGCGGGTTTGGAGCTGCTGTCGGTGAGCTTCCCCCCGAGCAGCGAGGGGGCCGAGCTCATCGAAGGCGAGCCGGAAGAGGCGGCCGCCGCTCTGGTCGAAAAGCTCGAGAAGGAAGCGAGGGTGCTCTGATGGCCACGAAGATCTGGGTGATCCTGCAGCAGCAAAACGGCGAGCTGAACGCCCTGTCGAAGGAGACGCTGGCCGCCGGTGCTCATCTGGCTCGACTGACCGACGGATCGATGGAGGGCGTCCTCCTGGGATCCGGGATCGACGTCCTGGCGGACGAGATCGCAGGGGAGATCGACATGACCGCCCTCCACGTGGCCGACGATCCCCTCTTGGAGAGGTACACGCCGGAGGGCTACGCGGGAGTCCTGACCGGTGCCATCCGTCGGTCCGCGCCGGACTACCTCCTCTTCCCCCACACCTACCAGTCCATGGACTACTTTCCCCGGTTGGCCCAGCGCGTCGACGGGGTCCTGGTTCCCGGGGTGGAGGCGGTGTCGGAAGAGGAGGGTTCCATCGTCTGGACACGGCCGGTCCTGGGGGGGAAGCTCCAGTCCAGGGTCCGGGTGAAGACCGATTTCGTCGGCCGACCCGTGTTGGCGTCGATCCAGTCCGGTGCGTACTCCGGTGAGGAGGCTCCGTCCGGGACGGCGGCCCGGTCCCCTCTCCCGGTGCCGGCGGACGAGATCGGGTCCCCCCGGGAGATCCTCGCCGAGGAGCAGGCCGCCGAGGACGAGGTGGACCTGAGCAAGGCGAACGTCATCGTCGCCGCCGGCCGGGGCGTCGGGGGCGAGGAGAAGATGCAGGTGATTCACGATCTGGCCGACACCCTGGGGGCGGAGGTCGGTGCGAGCCGCCCGGTGATCGACAACGAGTGGCTCCCCCGGGACCGACAGATCGGATCCTCGGGACAGACGGTAGCCCCGAAGCTCTACATCGCGGTGGGGATCTCCGGTGCGATCCAGCACCTGGTGGGAATGAAGGGCTCCGGCGTGGTGGTGGCGGTGAACAAGGATCCCAACGCACCGATCTTCTCCGTCGCGGACTACGGGATCGTGGGAGACCTCCACGAGGTCCTTCCGGCCCTTACGGAGGCGATCCGGGGGGCGAAGGGCTGACGAGAGCTCGGAGCCAGGGACCTGCAGCGGCGCGGAATCTGAGCGCGGGGGTGGCCCGCGCCCCCCGCGCCCCCCGCGCCCCCCAACAGTTCCGTTGCCGCGGGTGCCACGGGCCCGCTACGCCGGCGTCCCATGAAGAGTCCGGCGCGACGCCTCGAAGTCGGTCCCTCCGTGACAGCTCGACCCGGAATTCGTGCATTTCGGCCCTTCAAGAAGACGTCTCATGGGTGAAATGCGACAGGTCGTGGATGTAGTGCTCGACTGGGGATTCTAGGACGCTCCACGCGAAGAGCGACGAGCCCGCAGAGGGTCCAGGACCTCACCGCCGCCGGCGGACCTCCCAGAGGACCACGGCGGCGGCCGTGGCCACGTTCAGGGACTCCACCGGGTCCCGGAGGGGGATCCGGAGCTTCGTCCGGGCCCGGTCTTCGACGGCGGGGGAGAGGCCTCGGCCCTCGGATCCGACGGCCAGGAGCAGGGGAGGGGAGAGGTCGTCTTTCCCGCCCCCGAGCTCCACGCCGGCGTGGGCGTCGAGGGCGATCCACCGGATGCCCATCCGGCTCAGCCGGTCGTCCAGGGCCCGGGGCTCGCAGGGGAAGGCGGTCGGGAGCCGAAGGAGGCTCCCCGCCGAGCCCCGGAGGGCTCGGGGATGGTTCGGATGGGCGCAGCCGGTCCGACAGGCGAGGGCGGTGGCTCCGAAGGCCTCGGCCACCCTGGCGATGGCCCCGAGATTGCCGGGGTCCTGCACTCGGTCGGCGTAGACGTAGAGGCCCCGGGGATCCACCGGGAGCTCCTCCGGCCGGAGGCGGGGGAGTCGCCCGACGGCGACGACTCCCCGGGGCGAGTCCGCGTCCGTGACCGAGGA
>JAWVZJ010000244.1:0-4562 GCA_033722255.1 Thermoanaerobaculia bacterium
GGTCCGTAACGCCCTTCCCGAGGCGAACGGCTCCTAGGCCGGATCGTCCGGGGGCTCCGCCGAGCGGGCGCGAGCCGCCTTGTTCCGAGAGTCGCCTTTCCCGATGGATCGAAACGGACATGGATCGAGACGGCATCCACCGCTCCCGTCGGACCTGATCGTCGACACGATCGGCGGGGCAACGATGGCGTACCTGGGGTACGGCTATCTCCGGACGACGGGAACTGACTCCTTTCTGGAGACTTGGATCGATCGGTTCATCGAGCGGAATCCACGCTTTTTCGGCGGTGATTGATCCCGGCAAACAGTACCTATCCTTGGAGCCTCGAGGCGTCGGCCGGATCGGACCCGGGATCGGACCCGGCCTCGAGTCTCGTCCACCGCGGCCCCTCTTCAGCCTTTGACCCTCGTTCTCTTCCTTCTGGGTGGTTGCCTCCTCGTGGGAGGCGCGGAGCTGCTGGTTCGAGGCGCGTCTCGGGTCGCGGTGGCGGCAGGGATCTCTCCCCTGGTCGTGGGGCTCACCGTGGTCGCCTTCGGGACCAGCACTCCAGAGCTGGCGGTGACGGTCGGGGCGGCCCTCTCGGGAGAGGTGGAGGTGGCGCTCGGCAACGTCGTGGGGAGCAACATCGGGAACGTGTTGCTGATTCTCGGGCTCTCGGCGGCGGTGGCTCCCCTGGTGGTGTCGGTGCGCCTGGTGCGGTTCGACGTGCCGGTGATGATCTCGGTTTCCGCCCTCGTCTACCTCTTCGCCCTCGACGGTCGCGTCGGCCGGATCGAAGGAGGAATCCTCCTCGCCGGAGTCCTGGCCCACACCGGGTTTCTCCTCTACCGGAGCCGGCGAGAGACGGCCGTTTCCCGGGAGGTGGAGCTCCCGGGTACGGGAGCAGATCTCGAGATCGGGGAAGGACCGCGATGGATTCGAAGCACGCTCTTCGTGGTGGCGGGGCTCGGTCTTCTCGTGCTCGGAGCCCGGTGGCTGGTTCGAGGAGCCGTCGCGGCGGCCGCCTCCCTCGGAGTGAGCCAGCTCGTCATCGGACTGACGGTCGTGGCGGTGGGAACCTCGCTCCCGGAGCTCGCCACGTCCGTGCTCGCCTCGATCCGGGGCGAACGGGAGATCGCCGTGGGGAACGTGGTCGGCAGCAACATCTTCAACCTCTTGGCGGTACTCGGGCTGGGGGCGGCGGCGACCCCCGAGGGGATTCCCGTCTCCACGGCTGTCCTCGGATTCGATCTCCCGGTCCTGATCGCGGTCGCCGTGGCCTGTCTTCCCGTCTTCTTCACCGGCTACACGATCGCTCGCTGGGAGGGGTGGCTCTTCGTGAGTTACTACGCGGCGTACACCTGCTACCTGGTTCTGGCCGCTTCCCGCCACGACGCGCTGCCTTTGCTCAATCGAACCATGGTCCTGTTCGTCCTCCCGGTGACGGCCGTGACCCTCCTGATTCTCGTGTGGAGAGCCCGGCGCCAGAAGGAGGCGTCCGTCAGCGGAGAGTCCGGCGAGTGACCCTTCTCACCGGGTCGCGCTCGGTGATGGGCTGGTGCATCGACCTGGGGCCCGAGGTTCGGAATCGGACCCCGGCGGTAGGATTGTGATCCGGACGAGAGCGAAGACCCCTCGCACGAACCGATCCGCAGGAGACCCCCATGAAGATCCCGAAACTGATTCTCAAGCAGCTCTACAACTTCGGAAGCCTGGAAAACACGCCCGGCGGCGTCCGGTTCAGCGTCAAGAACCGCCTGAGCGACGCGACCCTCCGGAGTGTGGAGGCGATCCGGCTCGACGGCAAGGAGCTTCCCCTCGACAGCGTCAGCTTCCGGATCGAGGACGACGGGACGAGCCGGGAGCTCGCGGCGAGCGAGATCGATCCCGACGACCCGATCCCCTTCCCCCTGGGTCGGATCGTGGAGATCCAGACCGCGGCCGGTCCCCTGGCGGACGGCAAGTACCCGATCGAGCTCGAGTTCGAGACGGAGCCCTTCGGCTCCCTGGCCCTGGAGGTGGAGGACGCCATCGGCCCCGCGAGGGACAACGGAAACGTCGTCCCCTACGACAAGCAGAAGAACTACTCCCGGCGGATCATCCGGAAGCGCCAGAAGTTCGTGGAGGAGTTCAGCGGGGCCAAAACCAAGCACATCACGAAGTACTCCATCGACCCGAAGGAGACCCGAGGGAACATCGAGAACTTCACCGGCGTGGCCCAGGTGCCCCTGGGGATCGCAGGTCCCCTGACGGTGAAGGGAGAGCACGCGCAGGGGGAGTTCCTGGTTCCGCTGGCTACCTCTGAGGGGACCCTGGTGGCCTCCTACAACCGGGGGATCAAGCTCCTGAATCTGTCGGGAGGTGTGACCTGCACGGTGGTGGACGACTGCATGCAACGGGCCCCGGTCTTCATCTTCCCTTCGGCCCGGGAGGCCCGGGACTTCAAGGAGTGGGTGGTGGGGCACGAGGACCGGATCGCCGACGAGGCGGAGGCGACCTCGAGCGTGGCGAAGCTGGTCCACGTGGACATCTACCTGGCCGGGAAGTTCGCCTACCTGCGGTTCAACTTCACCACCGGGGACGCCGCGGGTCAGAACATGGTGGGTCGGGCCACCTTCGCTGCCTGCAGCTGGATCCTCGAGCAGGTGGACACGGTGGATCGCTTCTACCTGGAATCGAACCTGGCCACGGACAAGAAGGCCTCCCAGGTCAACGTGATGCGGACCCGGGGGAAGCGGGTCATCGCTGAGGCCACCATCCCCCGGGACACCCTGATCACCAACATGCGGGTCGACCCGGACACCCTCCACTACCACGCCAACGTGGCCAACGTGGGCTCCTTCCTCTCCGGAGCCAACAACAACGGATGCCACTCCCCGAACGCCATCACGGCCATGTTCATCGCCACCGGGCAGGACGTGGCGAACGTGTCCGAGTCGTCGGCCGGGATCATCTACACGGAGGTCACCGGGGAGGGGGATCTCTACATCTCGATCACGTTGCCGTCGCTGATCGTCGCCACTTACGGCGGAGGGACCGGGCTCCCGACCCAGCGGGAGTGCCTGGAGATGATGGGCTGCTACGGGAAGGGGAAGGTGAAGAAGCTTGCCGAGATCGTGGCCGGGGCCGTCCTGGCCGGAGAGCTCTCCCTGGCCTCCGCCATCTCGTCTCTGGACTGGGTCAGCTCCCACGAAACCTACGGACGGAACCGGTAGGGGACCCCGTGGTCCCTCCCGGGCCCGGTCGACCGGTGACCTCGATCCCGTCGGGTCGGACCCGGCCTGGACGGGGCGCGGATTGCAGGGTCCCGATTTCCGTCCCCGCCTCGAGACACCGCCCTGGGTCTTCTCTTCGGGGCCGGGGTCGTCGGCCTGGAGACGGGTTCCACGGAGACGGAGCCGTCAGACGAAATGTGGGCTGAAGTCCGTCGCCATGCCCGTTCGATGCCGGAGCAGCCGGCCCTCCTCTTCCCCTCCACGGAGGAGTGGGGCTGGACCTCCTGGTCGGAATGGAAGGAGCGGATCCGGACGACTGCCGAGGACCTGGGCGGTCTTCCTCCCGGGACGCGGGTCGGATTTCGTTTCGGGCCGGAGCCCCGGTCCCTGACCCGGGATCTGGCGATCCAGGCCGCCGGCGCGGTGGCCGTTCCGATTCCCGCTTCCGGAGACCTGGATCTCCCGGTGGATCGCTGGTTTCCCGGACGAACGGCGCAGAAGGAGGAGCGTCCGGAGGCCGAAGGGGAGGTGAGGGTCGGGTCGAGGAGCTCGGGGTCTCTCTCCCGGAATCGGCTCGATGACCCGTCGCCCGGCGTGTCCGTGGAGGAGGGAGGAACCTGGTCCTTCTGGGGGGAGAGGGAGCTCGGCATCGCTGCGGAGGTGGTTGGGGATCTCCTGATCCGGGACGAGGCGGCGTCCGGACCCGACCGCGAGTTGGCGTACTTGTCGGGCTGCCTCCGGGCGCCCTGGGAGAGGGCCTATCTCGCCTGGTGCCTGGAGACGGGGGCGGCCCTGGTGCTGGCCGGCGACCGGGAGCTCACCGGTCCGGGATTCCTCTGGTCCCGGCCCACGATGGCCTCTCTGGACGCCGAGAGGCTCCTCGAGGTGGAGGCGGCGCTTCGATCGGGAGTCCCCCTCCGGCGTCTCCGGCGTCGCTTCCGACGGCTCCACACTCTCCTCCTCTGGGGGCCTGTTGACCCTGCCGGTCTGGACCGGGAGCTCTGGGACAGGCTGGGGGTCCGTCTGGCGAGGGCTCCCGGAAGCTCCCCGGTTTCCTGACCGGCCTCGAGTTCGTGGGGGGGCAGGAGCCGCCCAGAGGGGAAGGCCAGGGTTGGAAGAAGGCCTGGAGGGACCGAGCCCGACATCGAGGCTGGTGCCGGCTCCCGGAGGTTCGGGGAGGGCTGTACGGGCTGGACGGATGGGTTGGTGGGAGGCTCCATGCCGTAGCGCGGCAATTTTCGCCGCGATGGGATAAAGTAGGCTCGCATGCCTCGTCGGGCCTCCGGTGCGGCGGAATCCGGCGCCGGTGTCCGATTCCGACGGGGAGCAGGGCTAGCCCGGATTATTCATGGGGTGTCAGATCGGAA
>JAWVZJ010000245.1:0-4528 GCA_033722255.1 Thermoanaerobaculia bacterium
AGGTCCACCAGGGGCAGCCGTAGCCGGGGAGACAGGCCCCGGAGCTCCGGAAGAGCCTCCTCCACCCTCCGGGCCAGTCTCTCGTCGGCCGTCTCCGCGATCTTCTTTACCTGCCTGCGGCGAAGCTCCTCATCCCGGGAGACGAGCAGGCCGAGGACGATTCCCCGGGCCACCTCCGGCTCTCGCACCCCGCGGCGGAGATCGTGCGGCAGCTCCCTCAAAAGCCGGGCGCCCCACTCCACGTGCCGGGAATCGGGAGCCCCGACCTGGTCCGCCGCGGCCTCGGGGCGGAGGGGAACCGTCGAGTCGCTTCGCCGGGAGCGACCCGCGAGGGCGGAGGCTCCGGCGCCCGGGGATGCGGCCGCTCTGCCCACCGCGGACCCGGCGCGCCGAGCGGTCCTCGTCACCCCCTCGAATCGGGGCTCCAGGCGGCGAATCCTCTCCTCAAGGGGCGGATGGGTCGACATCCAGCGGAACAGGGCTCCACCGACGCCCTCCCCGAAGAACAGATGACTGGCCTCCTCGGCGTGGGGATTCTCGATGCGAGAGCCATCGGTCCAGCCCCCGATCTTCTTCAATGCTCCGGTCAGACCCCAGGGAGCTCGCGTGTACTGCACGGCGGAGGCGTCGGCGAGGAACTCCCGCTGCCGGGACACGGCGCTCTTGATCAGCTTGGCGAAAAACACCCCCACGTACCCGATGATCAGCAGGGCGAATCCCAGTAGGGGCAGCACGTTGCCCTTCCCCCGCCGGCTTCCACCCCGGGAGAACCGGCTCGACCGCAACAGCCAGTAGCCCAGGAGCCCGATGATCAGGATACCGTGGAGGATGCCCATCAGCCGGAGATTCAATCGGGTGTCGCCGTGGAAGATATGACTGAACTCGTGGGCGACGACCCCTTGGAGCTCGTCGCGGTCGAGCTGTTCGAGGCATCCCCTGGTCACCGCCACCACCGCGTCGTCTCGTTCGAATCCGGCCGCGAAGGCGTTGATCGCCGGCTCCTCGGGCAGAAGATAGACGGTGGGTACCGGCGTGCCCGAGGCGATCGCCATCTCCTCCACCACGTTCAGGAGCCGGCGCTCCCGGAGATCCTCGGTGTCCGGCTCCACCGGTCGTCCTCCCAGAAGCTCGGCCACCGCCTCTCCCCCCCGGGAGAGGGCCGCGATCTTGTAGGTGCTGCCACCGAGGACCACCACCCCGGTGGCAGAGGCGACCCCGAGAAAGAGAGCGGGGTCCCAGATCCGGAGCCCCGATCCCCAGCCGAAGTAGAGACCGAGGAGGACCACGGCCAGGTAGACGGCCCCCACGATGGCCCCAACCGCCAGCCCGAAGAGGATCACGAGGATCTTCGTCCGGCGTCGCGCTTCGTCCTGTCGACCGAAGAAGTCCAAGAGGAGGTCCCGTGGTCGGAGCTATCGCCGACGATGCCCGGTCAGAACTGGACCTTCACCGCCTCCCGGTGGCTCTTGTCCTCGATCTCGAAGAGGTGGGCCTCCTGGAATCCGAAGCTGCTGGCGATCAGGGCCGTGGGGTACTTCTCCCGGGCCGTGTTGTACGAGGTCACGGCGTCGTTGTACGCCTGGCGGGCGAAGGCGATCTTGTTCTCCGTCGAGGTGAGCTCCTCCATCAGCTTCGTCATCTGGGTGTCCGCCTTCAGCTCCGGGTAGTCTTCCCGGAGGGCAAAGAGGCGGCCCAGGGCGCCGGTGAGCCCGGTCTCGGCGGCAGCGAGCTGTTCCATCGCCCGGGCATCTCCGGGCTGAGCCGAGGCCTTCTGTTCCATCTCCCGGGCCTGGTTCCGGGCCTGGATCACCGCCTCCAGCGTCTCCCGCTCGTGCTTCAGGTATCCCTTCGCCGTCTCCACCAGGTTCGGGATCAGGTCGTGGCGGCGCTTGAGCTGGACATCGATCTGGGCGAAGGCGTTCTCGTACCGATTGCGCAGGGTCACCAGTCGGTTGTAGAGCCCGGTGGCCCAGACGACGATCCCCACCAGAGCGACGATCAGGACGATTCCTACCCACATGCGAAGACCCCTTCCCGAAGACGTTGACGATGGAGTGAAGGCCCGAAAACGTTACCATCTTCGACAATCGGTACGGGCGAGGACCCCTCCGATTCCCGAAAGCCGCCCCGGATCGCTCCGGCGTTTCACCCGAGGCCCCGAAGACGGATGGCTGGCCTGGAACACCCACGGCCAGAGGGCTCCGGAGGTACACTTCCCGGTGAGCCCGGGCGCACGCCCGGGTCCGACGCGATGAGCTTCCTGGACCGACTCCTCGGCGACGACCGGCCCCGGCAAGGGGAAGAGGACCCGGAACGGGTCCCGCACTGGACCGTACCCGCCAAGAGACCCGGGGAGACCGGGTCTGGGGACCCCGGTCCATGTCGAATCTCCCTCTTCGCCGGGAACCTGACCCGGGCCCCGGCCGACGGCATCTGCACCTCGACGAATCCCCGCCTCTCCCTCATGGGAGGGACCGGCGCCGCCGTCCTCCAGCGGGCGGGCTGGGCAGTGAAGCGGGAGTGCGAGTCGATCCTGGAACACCACCGGGAGGAGACCGGCCGGGAGACCCTCGAGCCGGGTACGGCCTGGACCACGACGGCCGGAGCGCTTCCCTTCCAGGGGATCGTTCATTGCGTGGCGAGCGACGACTCCCACCGCTCCTCTCCCGAGATCGTCACCCAGGTGGTGGAAAGCGCCCTGAACCGGGCGATGGAGGCCGGATGGGAGAGCCTGGCCATGCCTCCCTTCGGCACGGGACATGCGCATCTCGATCTGGATCGGGCGGTGACGGCCATGGCACGGCAGATCCTGGCGTCCCGGGTCGAAGTGGAGGAGGTCGTCCTCGTAATCCAGGATCCATCCGCAGTGCCCGGAGTCCGGCAGGTCATGGAGCGTGAGCTGGAGGATCCGCAGCTTTGACGCAAACCCGGCCTCCTGCTACGGTGGCGTGTGAACATGCCTTTCCCGTGCGGCGGCCGCTCCTCGGCCGTTCGACTCCGGGAGTCCAACCGAACCCTACATCCAGCGAACGAGGTCCATCCTCCTTCCGGAAAGGAATATCCATGTCCCGATTCGCCAACCAGCGCCTCACCGCCATCGTCACTGCGCTCTCGATCCTCGCCCTGTTCGCGGTGGCCCTACCGACCGCCCTCCAGGCCCAGGAGGAGGCCGCCGGCCTCGTGGTCGGCACCTACGAGCCGGCCCAGGTAGCCCAGTCCGTCGGCTTCCAGCAGAAGATGATGCAGAAGATGCAGGGCCTGCAAGCCCGGATGCAGAAGGCCCAGGAGGAGGGCGATCAAGAGGCCATGCAGCAGATCCAGACCGAAGCCCAGCAGGCCCAGCAGGACGCCACCAACGAGCTCCTGGCCGACATCGAGGCCGTGATGCCCGAGGTGGCGGAGACGACCGGAGTGCAGGTCGTGGCCGTGAACGTCACCTACACGGCGACCGCGGTGACCACCAAGGACATCACCCAGGACATCGTGAACGCCATGTCCGGCCAGGCCGGATCCGCCGAGGCAGCTCCGACCATGGACGAGTCCGCAGGAGACGAGGGCCGCTAGCACAGGCCCCTGGAGGAGGCCCCGGTCCGACCCCTTCGGCACCGGTACCGGGTACCGGGAGCTCTCCCCTTCCTTCACAACGATCTCATCGGCCGGCCCTCCGTGTCCCGATCCGAGGATCTCGAGGATCTCCGCTTCCTGGGGACCGGACCATCGGCTACCGGCTCCACCCCCGGCTGGCGCCTGACGGAAGACCTGTACTTCCGATGTTCGAGCTGTGGGGAGCTGATCTCCGGCGATCCCCGGCAGAGCGAACGGTGCAGTTGCGGGTCCCTGGTCAAGGACGGTCCCGGGGGACGGATCGAGTCCAGGCTCGGTGAGAGGGCCATCGAGGTGTTCGAAAAGGGCGGTTGACACCGATCCGCAGGACCTCCTCGCCTCGGATCGATGCGTGGGTTGGAACGAAGCTGGTGGGAGGGGTAGTCGTCGTCTCGGACCAGGATTTGGTCACCTACGAGAAATGGGGGGCCGGACGAGACTCGCGATCGTCCGGCCCCGAAGCCCAGCGGAGCTTCACTCCACCCCTGACGTCTCGGTCTCCCGATCCCTTTCCCGGCGTCTCTCCGGAGCGACGCGAGATCCCTCCTCGGCCGGGCCCGTCAGCAGGAGCTCCTTCGCCAGGCGAGACCAGTCCCCCGGGGCGACCTCCCTGGCGAATCCGGAAACCGGGATCCCCCCGTCCTGGAGGACGGGTCCGAGGGAGGGCCCCATCAGGGAGCTCAGGCGGTCCGCGACGCCCTCCATCCACCCCTCGGCGAGTCGTCCCGTGAGCAAGCTCGCGGCTTCGGCCCGGGGGCGGGGGCAGCGGATCTCCAGGAGCCAACCCCGTCCGTAGGGATCCTGGCAGAGCAGAGTCGGATCCCGGAGGACCGCTTCGTTGACCCGCTCCACCGGTCCTCCGACGGGGGCCAACATGTCGACGGTCTCTCCGTCGATCCGGAAACTCCAGCCCGGCTCCCCCTGC
>JAWVZJ010000246.1:0-4527 GCA_033722255.1 Thermoanaerobaculia bacterium
ATCAAGCGGGAGGAGGGAGAGACCGTTCCCGTGGACGACGTGGTGGCCGTGATCGGCGAGGAGGGCGAGGAGCCCTCCGAGGCGGAGGAGAGCGCGGCTCCAGAAGCGGAGGAGAAGGAAGAAGGGGAAGCCGTGGAAGAAGAAGAGGCCGCGGAGGCCGAGGAACCCGGGGAAGAGGAGGAAGAACCCGAGAAACCCGAGAAGACCGAAGAACGGGAGGAAGCAGGACCCGAAGAGCCCGAGGAAGAGCCCGAGGAGGAGCCGGAGGAGGTGGACGAGGAGGAGAAGGAGCGGATCCGGAAGTACTCCAGCCCTCTGGTGCGGAAGATCGCCAAGGAGGAGGACGTGGACCTCTCCCGGGTGGAGGGACCCGGGATCCACGGCCGGGTCACCAAGCGGGACATCATGGCTTTCCTGGAGGCCCGGGAGGAAGAGGAGGAGACGAGGGAGGCGCCGGAGCGACCGGAAGAGGAAGAGGTCGAGGAGGCAGCGGCCGCCCCTCCTGCCGCCAAGGCCCGTCCGGAAGGGGCCCCGGCGGCGAGTCCGCTCCCCGATTTCCACGTCCCGGCCTTCACCGAGGACGAGGAGGTGGAGATCGAGCCGATGTCCCGGATCCGGGAGCTCACGGCGGCGCACATGCGCTACTCCAAGGACACCTCCGCCCACGTCACCACTGTCTTCCACATCGACATGACGAAGGTGGCCCGGATCCGGAACCGGGCCAAGGGTCCATTCCTCGAGGCCCACGGCACGAAGCTGACCTACATGCCCTTCATCTTCAAGGCGGTATGCGCGGCGCTCCGGAAGCACAAGAAGCTCAACGCCGCCCTGGACGGGGACCAGATCATCTACAAGAAGAACATCAACCTCGGAATGGCGGTGGCGATCGACCGGGGACTCCTGGTTCCGGTGATCCGGGACGCGGACGAGCTCAATCTGGTGGGCCTGGCCAAGACCGCCAACGACCTGGCCGATCGGGCCCGCTCGAAGAAGCTGGGACCCGATGAGCTCAAAGGCGGCACCTTCACCATCACGAACCCGGGGGTCTTCGGGAGTCTCTTCGGGACACCGATTATCAACCAGCCGCAGATGGCGATCCTGGGGATCGGGGCCATCGAGAAGAGGCCCATCGTGGTCACCGACGATCACGGGGTCGACGCGATCGCGATCCGGACCATGTCCTACTTCGGGATCACCTACGACCACCGGCTGGTGGACGGTGCCGACGCCGACCACTTCATGAACGACGTGAAGGAGATCCTGGAGACCGGGGACTGGCCCGAGCTCGAGCCGTTCCTCTGATCGGCGGTCAGCTCCGGAGATAGGAGGCGCCGTTGGCGTCGAGGATGCAGCCGGTGAGGTATTCGTTCCCCGGCTCCGCGAGGAAGAGGATCGCCCGGGCGATCTCCCGGGGCGAAGCGACGCGCCCCAGGGGGCTCTGGGTGCGGATCGCCTCTCCCTCCGGCCCCTGGAGATGGGGTCGGGCCATGTCGGTGGCCACCCATCCCGGGGCCACGGTGCACACGGAGACCCCGTGGGGGGCCAGGGCCCTGGCCAGGGACTGTCCCAGCGCGTTCAGTCCGGCCTTGCTGGCACCATAGGCCGGGGCCTCGGGCTCGCCCCGGAACGCTCCCCGGGACGACACGTTGACGATCCGGCCGCCGCCCTGTTCCGCCATCTGCAGGCCCAGGAGGAAGGAGAGATGGGCGGGCCCCAGGAGATTCACGGTCAGGGTCCGTTCCCAGACCTCCTTCCACTCGTCGAAGCTGACCTCGGTCGGCGGATGCTGCTCGTAGATGCCGGCGTTGTTGACCAGCACATGGAGGCGCCCGAAGCGTTCCACGACCCCTTCCGCCAGGGCCTCGACGGAGACGGTGTCTCCGAGATCGGCGGCGACGGCGTAGTGTCCCTCTCCCGGGAGTCCCCCTACGAGCTCCTCCGCCCGGGACCGGCTCTTGCCGTAGTGGACCGCCACCCTGGCTCCGGCCTCGGCGAAGGCTTCGGCCGCCGCCCGACCGATTCCCCGGGAGGCCCCGGTCACGAGGACGTTCTGATCTTCGAGGTCCATGCGTCGCTCCTCGTCATGCGGATTCCTGCCCAGGGTACACCGTTTGACTGCCGGGGATCCGCGAACCCGCCAAACCGGGAGGAGCGATCGGAGGGAACCGAACCGTCGTCGTCCTCACCCGATACCGCGGTTGGTGCCTCCGGGTTGGCCCGGACTAGGATGGGAGCCGTGCAGGGGGAGTCGAGAGAGATTCGGTGGTCCTGGCTGGGGTCGATGCCCTTCGAGGAGGCCAACCGCCTCCAGGAGGAGCTCCGGGAGGAGATCAAGACCGGCCGGGGATCCGACCACCTCCTCCTGCTGGAGCACGAGCCCCCGGTGATCACTCTCGGTCGGAACGCCAATGCCTCGGAACTGTTGGCAGACGCGGACTGGCTCCGGGAACGGGGGATCGAGGTGGTCGAGTGTGACCGGGGGGGACAGCTCACCTACCACGGTCCAGGACAGTTGATCGGCTGGCCGGTCCTGAACCTGAGCCCGGATCGGCGGGACGTTCGCCGCTTTGTGCGGGATCTCCAGACGGTCCTGGTCCGGGTTTTGCACGATCATGGGGTCGAAGCCGAAGGAAGACCGATGCCCCAGGTCGGGGTCTGGACGGACGCCGGAAAGATCGCGTCCATCGGAATTCATCTCTCCCGCTGGATCACCACCCACGGATTCGCGTTGAACGTCACCACAGAGCTGGACCACTTCCGGGGAATCGTCCCCTGCGGTCTCCCCGAAGTGGAGATGGTGTCCCTGGAGGGGCTCGCCGGTGAGGCCCCGGAGCTCCCCGAGGTCGCAGAGACGGTCGTCCGTCACTTCGGAGGGGTTTTCCAGCGACCCATGGTCCGGAGCCAACCGTGACGCTCCGGGAGCTCGATCACACGGCCGACATCGGGTTCGAGGTGGAGGCCCCGACGCTGAGTGAGCTGTTCCGGGAGGCGGCCGTCGGCCTCGCTCGGTGCATCTCGTCGGAGGAGGGCCTGGAGCCCCGGGAAGAGCATCCGGTGGAGCGGACCGCGGCCTCGCTGGAGGATCTCCTGGTGGAATGGCTGGAAGAGCAGGTCTTCCTCTGCGACACCATCGGGCTGCTCGTCAGCGACGTCGAGGCCGAGGTGGAGGAGTCCGGGGACGGATTCCGAGTCCGGGGCACCCTCGCCGGGGACCGGTTCGACCCCGACCGGCACGGCTTGAAGGTCCAGGTCAAGGCGGTCACCTACCACGAGCTCGAGGTCGAGAACCGGGAGGGCGACTGGTTCGCCCGGATCATCTTCGACATCTGACAGGGAAGGAGACCAGAATGAAGATTGAGAGGATCGACGAGAACCGATGGCGAATCCCCCGGGAGGGAAAGATGAGGGTCGACGGCGTGGTGTACGCCAGCGAGGCCATGATGGAGGAGATCCGGGAGGATCAGAGCCTCCAGCAGGTGGCGAACGTGGCCCATCTCCCGGGGATCCTCCGGGCCTCCCTCGCCATGCCCGACATCCACTGGGGATACGGTTTCCCGATCGGCGGAGTGGCGGCCATGGACGCCGAGGAGGGAGTGATCTCCCCCGGCGGCGTGGGCTACGACATCAACTGTGGCGTACGGCTCCTGCGATCCGAGATCGGGGAGGACGAGGTGGATCGAAGGGGGCTCACGGCCATCGTGGAGGGAATGTTCGATCGGATCCCCACCGGGGTGGGGCGCGGGCGAAAGAATCTCCGGCTGGGCTCCGAGAGGATGCTGAACGTCCTGGCCGAAGGCGCCGGTTGGGCGGTCCGCTCCGGATACGGGCGTTCCGAGGACCTCGACGCCATCGAAGAGCGGGGGTGTCTCTCCCAGACGGATCCGGAGGCGGTATCGGAGCGGGCCCGGGAGCGGGGCTCCAACCAGCTCGGGACCCTGGGGTCCGGAAACCACTTCGCCGAGGTCCAGGTCGTGGCGGAGATCTACGACGAGGAGGCGGCGCACGCCTTCGGTCTGGAGACGGGAACCCTGGCCGTCATGATCCACAGCGGTTCTCGGGGTCTGGGCCATCAGGTCTGCACGGAGCACATCAAGATCATGAAGAAGGCGGGCTCGAAGTACGGGATCGAGCTGCCGGACCAGCAGCTCTGCTGCGCGCCGTTGCGATCGCCGGAGGGAAGGGAGTACCTCGGGGCCATGGCGGCGGCCGCGAACTTCGCCTTCGCCAACCGCCAGGTGATGACCCACATGGTCCGGGAGAGCGTGAGCGACGAGCTGGGGAAGGACGCGGCCGACACCGTGGAGGTCGTCTACGACGTCTGCCACAACATCGCGAAGTTCGAGACCTTCGAGGCCGACGGCGAGAAGCTCCGGGCCTGCGTGCACCGGAAGGGAGCGACCCGGGCCTATCCTCCTCGACATCCCCAGACACCCCCCCGTTACGGAGCCGTCGGACAGCCGGTCCTGATCCCCGGCGATATGGGTCGGTACTCCTACGTCCTCGCCGGGACGCAGGCAGCCTACGAGG
>JAWVZJ010000247.1:0-4505 GCA_033722255.1 Thermoanaerobaculia bacterium
CGGAGCCGATCGATGCAAGTGATCCACGACGCCTGGAACAGCACCGACCTCCCCCGGGACGGCGTCGTCACCATCGGGAATTACGACGGTCTCCATCGGGGTCAGCAGGCGATCGTGGATCGGGTGGTGGAGCGGGCCCGGGGGACGGAGTCTCCGGCCGTGGTGGTCTCCTTCGACCCCCATCCCCTGGAGGTGCTGGACCGCCGCGAGGCTCCGGAGCGGTTGGTGACGGACGAACAGAAGGAGGCCCTCCTGGCCCGGTCGGGAGTCGACGCCCTCCTGGTGATCCGCTTCGACGAGGAGTTCGCCTCCCGGAGCGCGGAGGAGTTCGTCCGGGGCTTCCTGGTGGAGCGTCTCCAGGTCCGGGAAGTCCTGGTGGGAGCGAGCTTCCGATTCGGCCATGGGCGGGAGGGGGACGTGGATCTCCTGCAGGAGATGAGCGAGGAGCTGGGCTTCCGGGTCGAGGGCCTGGAGGAGGAGACCTACCGCGGGGTACCGATCTCCTCCACCCGGATCCGGGGAGCGGTGGAGGAGGGACGGGTCGAGGAGGCCATGGAGATGCTGGACCGCCCCTACGAGCTCGTGGGTCTCGTGGTCCGGGGCGATCGGATGGGGAAGCGCCTCGGCTGGCCTACGGTGAACATCGAGCCGGAGAACGAGCTCGTACCGGCGGAGGGCGTCTACGCGACCCGGATCCGCTTCTCGGGCCTCGAGGCCACCTTCGACGGGGTGACCAACATCGGGACCCGTCCCACGGTCTACGAGAACTACGAGCGGGTGGTGGAGACTCACGTCCTGGACTTCGGTAGCGACGTCTACGACCAGGCGGTGGAGCTGGGCTTCTTCAAGCGGCTCCGGGAAGAGAAGCTGTTCCCGACGATCATGGATCTGTCGGCCCAGATCCGCCGGGACGTGGACGCCACCCGGGAGTTCTTCTCGCACCGACGGAAGCTGGAAGAGCTGGAAGCGGAGTCGGTCTGAGGTGGAGGCCCGGCCGGAGCTGGAGCGTCTGGCGGCCGCGGTCCGGGAGGCGGACCTGGACGCCCTCCTGGTCCTGGGAAGCTCGGCGAAGGAGCCCGATCTCGCGGCGCTCCTGGGACCCGTGCATGTCCACCAGAGCTTCGTCGTGGCCCGGCCCGATGGCCGGATGCACCTTGGCTTCCTCTCCCCCATGGAGCGGGAGGAGGCGGAGGAGACGGGGCTCGAGCTCCTGACCCCGGAGCGCCTCCAGGTCCGAAAATACACCAAGGAGGAGACCGAGGAGGGAATGGCCCTGGCCGCCATCGTCGATCGCGGTCTGGCCGAGCTGGGTCTCGGAGGACCGGCCCGTCTGGGCGTCTCCGGGCGTCCTCCCCTGGGGGAGGCCTGGATGGTCCTGGAGCACCTCCGGGAGGAGGGCTGGGAGATCGCCCCGGCGGGGGCGTTGCTCCGCTCCTGGCGTCGCCGCAAGAGCGAGTGGATGGTCCGGGAGGTCCGGCGGGTGGCCGACGGTGCCCGGGACGCGCTGACCCGGGTAGCGGAGATGCTGGCGGCGGCGGTTCCCCGAAAAGGGGAGCTCTGGCTCGAGGAGGAGCGTCTGACCGTCGGCCGGCTCCGAAGAGCGATCTCACGGGAGCTGGCGGAGACCGGGCTTTCCCAGCCCGAGGGGAACATCGTGGCTCCGGGACGGGAGGGGGCGGTACCGCACAACGCCGGGAGGGATCCCAGCGTCCTCCGGCCGGGGAGCTCCCTGATCGTGGACCTCTATCCCCGGGACGCGCTGTTCGCCGACACCACCCGGACCTTCTGCGTGGGGGAGCCGCCGACTCCCCTCCGGGAGGCGTACGAGGCGGTCCGGGAGGCCCTGGCGCTGGCTCACCGGAATCTCCGTGAGGAGGTCTCGGGCTGGGAGCTTCAGAAGCGGGTCTGCGAGTACTTCGTCGGGGAGGGCTACCGGACCCCGGTCTCCCATCCGGGGGCCGTCTCCGGTTACGTCCACGGTCTGGGACACGGCGTCGGATTCGAGCTCCACGAGATCCCGAGCTTCAAGGAGAACGCCGGGGAGGAGGGAATGCTCCGGCGGGGGGACCTTCTGACTCTGGAGCCCGGTCTCTACGATCCCGAGGAGGGCTTCGGCGTCCGCCTGGAGGACCTGGTCCATCTCGGTCCCCGGGGCCCGGAGCTCCTGACCTCCATGCCCTACGACCTCGATCCCCGGGCGTGGCTCGATCAGCGCCCCGGGTCCGCCGGATCAGAACCGACGAACTGACCGAGGAGCCGTGTCGAACAGGGAGGATGACGAGGAAGCGGAGCTCCCACTCTCGAGAGGTAGTCTAGCGAATCCGCTGCCGCGAGCTCCCTCGTCCGTCAGTCGTATCCCAGCTCCTTCGTCTCCCGCCGGTACCAGCCGTCGCCGACAGGCTCGAAGACGGTGCACTCGGTCATCTCGCCGCCGTAGACGTGGAGGGTCATGGCACTCCGGTCGGAGTGGGGATTGGCGATGGTGTGGTACTCGAAGGGAGGGATGAGGGCTCCGGCGTCACCGAGCCCGGCCCGGACGGTCTCGCCCGCCTCGAAGCGGAAACGTCCGTTGTCCCGTTCTTTCAGCTCGAACTGACAGACGTCGATCTCTCCGTGGTAGACCCCCTCCACGCACCACATCCCGGCGTGGTCGTGGAGGGGTGTTCCCTGGTCTGGGCCCCAGACCATGGCTAGGAGCGAGTACCTGCCCTCGGGATCGAGGTGGAGGAGGCGCCGGGCGTAGGAGTCTTCGGCCGGAGTCTGGATCTCCGGGGGCAGGATGAGCGTCTGTTCTTCGGTGTGCCTCTCCAGTGTCTCTTTGACTTCCCGGGAGAGCTCCCGGCGATCTTCGAAGGCGGTGGCCCGGTCCAGATCTTCGACCAGGCGATCGAGGCCCGGGATCGGGGGGATCGTGGGGCTCTGGCTCATGGGGCCTCCTCTCCGTTGTCGCGTCGATTCAGTCGCGTCGTCGGCGAATCTGGAGACGGGCCTGTCGGACGCCGGGTGAGCGGTCCGAGTCGAAGCGGCGTCGTGGCGAGCGTTCGGTTAAGCTGCAATCCGGGAGGGAGATTACCACGATGAGCCACGAGACCACAGAGGGGCCGAGGAAGGAGCAGTCGGCCCGTACTTACGGCGAGATCCTCCACGAGGAGATCGTCACCGCCCTGGGAGAGCTCCGGCGACCTCTCCGGGGTCTCTCCTTCTCCGGCCTCTCCGCCGGCCTGGACATCGGGTTCAGCGTCCTCCTGATGGCCGTGGCCCACGATCTCCTGGTGGGGGAGGTCCCGGACGGGGTGCTGGAAGTGGTGATGGCGAACATGTACTCGGTGGGATTCCTGTTCGTCATCGTCGGTCGCTCGGAGCTCTTCACCGAGCACACCACCCTGGCGACCCTCCCGGTCCTCGCCGGGCGGGCCACTCTCCGGCAGCTCGCCCGCCTCTGGGCCGTGGTCTACACCTTCAATCTCATCGGCGGCGCCCTCTTCGCCGGTTTCGTGACCCTCATCGCACCTCGGCTCGGTGTGGCCCGGGAGGAGACCTTCGCCCTGATCTCCGACCGAATGACCGATCATCCCTGGTGGATCATCCTCCTCAGCGGCATCCTGGCCGGATGGTTGATGGGTTTGCTCTCCTGGCTGGTGAAGGCCGGGGGGGACACGTTGAGCACGATCCTCGTGGTGTGGCTGATCGCCACCTCCATCGGTCTCGCCGGCCTCCATCACTCCATCGTGGGGGCGGTGGAGGTCTTCTCGGGCCTGTTCGTGGGATCCGCGACCTGGCCGGACTTCGGCCGGTTCCTCGTCTGGGCGACCCTGGGGAATGCGGTGGGAGGCGTGGTCTTCGTGGCCGTGGTCAAGTACGCCCACGCCACCAGCGAGAGGGGCGACGGTCCGGCGCCCGACATCGAGGAGCCTTAGCTCCTAGCGCTCCACCCAGTAGTTCGGGGCCTCCTTCGTGATCACCACGTCGTGGGCGTGGCTCTCCTTCAGGCCCGCCGAGGAGACCCGGACCATTCGAGCCTCGGTCCGGAGCTCCTCGATGGAGGCGCAGCCGGAGAGCCCCATGCCGGACCGGAGACCGCCGGTGAGCTGCTCGACCATCTTGTGGACGCTTCCCTTGTAGGGGACCATGCCCTCGATTCCCTCGGGCACCATCTTGGAGAGGGGTCCGTCCCGGTCCGTATCGATGACGGGTGCGGCGGCCGCCTCCGTGGGCTCGTCCTGGAAATAGCGGTCGGCGCTCCCCTGGGCCATGGCGGAGAGGGATCCCATCCCCCGATACGCTTTGAACGTCCGGCCCTGGTAGAGGATCGTCTCCCCCGGGCTCTCCTCGGTTCCGGCGAAGAGGGAGCCGATCATGGCGCATCGGGCCCCGGCGGCGATCGCCTTGGTGAGGTCCCCGGAGAACTTGATCCCTCCGTCGGCGACCACCGGGATCGACGCCTCCTGCGCGGTCTCCATGGCGTTCCGGATCGCTGTCACCTGGGGGAGACCGGCGCCGGTCAC
>JAWVZJ010000248.1:0-4488 GCA_033722255.1 Thermoanaerobaculia bacterium
CCGGGTGGTGTGGCTCACGGAGAAGGCGACCCCGGGGTGCCGGGCCAGGCGTCCCTCGAGGATGCCCCGGATCAGGGTGGTCTTGCCGGCACCGGAGGGGGCCGACAGGATGAAGAGGTCACCGCTCGTCATGGGCCGCCCGATGGTATCTCACCCCACCGGGACCTTCACTCCACGTTCTGCACCTGCTCCCGGAGCTGCTCGCAAACCACCTTGGCGTCCACGACCCGACGGGTCATCTCCGCGTCCCGGGACTTCGCCCCGATGGTGTTCAGCTCCCGGAGGATCTCCTGGGTCAGGAAGTCCAGACGCTTGCCGATCGCACCCTCCGACGAGCAGACGCCCCGGAAGTGCTCGAGATGGGAGTCGAGGCGATCCAACTCCTCGGCCACGTCGCTCTTGTCCACCAGGACCGCCACCTCCTGGGCGATCCGGCTCTCCTCGATCTCCTCTCCTTCCAGGATCTCCCGGACCCTCTCCTCGAGCCGGCTCCGGATCCGGTCCCGGACCGTGCTCGCCAGCTCCCCGATCGTCTCCGCCAGCTCGACGAGATCTTCCAGCCGCTCTTCCAGGGTTCCGGCGAGCTGCTCCCCCTCCAAGGCTCGGGCCTCGACCAGCTGTCCGAGGGCCTCCCGGCAAACCGACAGGACCAGCATCTCGTCCCGGTCGGTCAGGTTGTCCGGCTCGACCTCGAGCTCCACGACCTCCGGGAGGGCCAGGAGGTCCGCCAGCCGGAGCTCGGTGGCGATGAGACCCTTCTCCGCCAGCTCGTGGGAGGCCGTATGGAGGGCCTGGACCACCTCCATCTGGATGTTCACGTCGGCCGCCCGGGGAATCCGGGATCGGACCTCCACGGTCGCGTCGACCCGCCCCCGCTCGAGCTCCTGCTCCAGCAGGGTCCGGAGCCGGGGCTCCAGATCCCGATGCTCCTCCCGGAGACGGAGATTCAGGTCCAGGTACTTGCCGTTGACGCTCCGGAGGGTCACCGACACCCGGTGGCGTTCGTCGCCTCCCTGGGCCTGCCCGTATCCGGTCATGCTCCGCATGGCGATCTCCTTTCTCAGACCTCGAACTGGAGATCGTAGAGCCGCTTGTAGACGCCGTCCCGCTCCACCAGCTCCTGGTGGGTGCCCTCGCCGACGATCCGGCCCGCGTCCATCACCACGATCCGGTCGGAGTTCACCACGGTGGAGAGGCGATGGGCGATGACGAGGGTCGTCCGGTCCCTCACCAGGTTCCCCAGGGCCTTCTGCACCAAGGCCTCGGACTCGCTGTCCAGAGCCGAGGTGGCCTCGTCGAGGATCAGGATCGGAGCATCCTTCAGAATGGCCCGGGCGATGGCCAGCCGTTGCCTCTGGCCCCCGGAGAGCTTCGCCCCCCCTTCTCCGATCTGGGTGTCGTACCCCTCGGGGAGCTCCTCGATGAACTCGTGGGCGTAGGCCGCCTCCGCCGCCTCCCGGACGAGGTCCAGGCCCAGATCCGCCCGGCCGTAGGCGATGTTGTTGCGAATCGAGTCGTTGAAGAGGATCGTCTCCTGGGTCACGACCGCGATCAGGGAGCGGAGGCTGGCCAGGGAGAGCTCCCGGATGTCGATCCCGTCGATCAGCACCCTCCCCTCATCGGGGTCGAAGTACCGGGGCAGGAGATTCACCAAACTCGACTTCCCAGCTCCGGAGGGACCCACCAGAGCCACCACCTCCCCCTGGCGGATGGCGAGGTCGATCTCCTTCAGGACCGGCTCGGTCTCGTAGGAGAACTGAACCCCCTCGAACCGGATCTCCTCGGTCACGTCTTCGATCTCCTTCGGATCCTCCGGCTCCGTCACCTCGATGGGGATCGACGTGATGTGAGCCACCCGCTGGGCGGCGGCCAGGGTCTTCTGGAGGACGAGGTTCACCTTGTTCAACTTCCGCACCGGATCGTAGAGGGCGAAGAGACCGATCAGGAAGGTCACGAACTCCGAGGTCTCCAGGTCTCCGGCCCGGATCTCCTTGCCGGCGAAGATCAGGAGGATCGCCGCCCCCGCCACCGAGAGGGACTCCACCACGGGGCTCGAGGCCTGGGAGAGGACCTGGGCCCAGAGATTCACCTTGAGATGCCTCCGGGAGGCCTTCCAGAAGCGCCGGTACTCGAAGTCCTCCATGTTGAAGGCCTTCACCACCCGGTGGCCCCGGACCCCCTCGGAGACCAGGCTGGCCAGGTCGGCCATGTGCTCCTGGCTCCGGTGGGAAGTGCGGCGCATCCCCTTTCCGAAGCGGACGATCGGGTAGAGGAGGAGCGGCGCCGCCACCACCGACAGCAGGGTGAGCTGCGGATGGATCGAGAGCAGGTACCAGATCATCAGGATCAGGGCCAGGGGCTGCTGGATCACGTCCATCAACCGGGTGGAGACCGCCGTCTGCATGACCCCGATGTCGTTGACCACCCGGCTCACCAGCTCCCCCGAGGGATGGGAGGTGTAGAACCGGCTCGACTGGTCCAGGATCTGCCGGTAGAGGTGGTTCCGCATGTCGGTGGTGGCCCCGAGCCCGATCCGCTGGAAGGCGTAGCCGGTGACGAAGAGCCCGAGGCTCCGAACCAGGAAGACCAGGACGAAAAGGGCCGGGGCGAACCAGACCACGTCGGAGCCGTCGATCCCCCATCGGCGCTTCAGACTCCGATAGGCCCCCCGGAGGTGGTAGGTCAGGTCCGCCTTTCGCTTGAGCTCCTCCAGAGGAGGCTCCTCCGTCTCCTCCGGCACTGGTTCCTCGACCTCGCGGGCCGGCTCGCCGACCTCCGGCGCCGCTTCCTCCCCTCTTTGAAGCGCCGAGACCGCCACGCCCGCCGCCCCGGGCGGAGGCTCGTCGGAGAGGAGCACCTCGGAGAAGATCGGTTCGATCAGGGACAACAGCGCCACCATCCCCACGGCGGAGATCACGGTGGCCGCGATTCCGACCAGGCCCCATCCCAGGTATCGGCGGAAGAAGCGGAACAGAAACGACGCGACGGGAGCCTTCATGAGAGCTCCTCCAACATCTCGTCCACCGCCGCCGCCGCCCGGCGGCTCCCGCCCCCCTCGCCGAGACGCTCCCGGACCTCTGCCAGCTTCGATCGCAGGCCTCTACGGGCCTCTCCGTCCCGGAGCAGCCGGAGGCCCTCCTCCGCCACCCGCCGGGGATTGGCCTCGCGTTGCAGGAGCTCGGGGACGACCCGCTCCTCCAGCACCAGGTTCACCAGGCTGAAGGCCGGGAGATCCACGAGCCACCGGGCGAAGAGGTAGGACCAGAACTGGAGCCGGTAGAGGACCACCATCGGCGTCGTCAGCATCCCCACCTCCAGAGTCGCGGTCCCGGAGGCGCAGAGGGCCAGATGGCTGTCCGCCACGGTGGCGAACCGGTCCTCGGCGACGATCTCCACCTCGAGGCCGCTCTCGCCCACGAGCTGCCGGATCTGCCCCTCCTCCACCGTCGGCGCCCGGACGACTCGGGCTTTTACGGGGACCTCCCGACCGATCCTCGCCGCCGAGGCCAGCATCACCGGCAGCAGAGCCGCCACCTCACTCCCCCGAGAGCCGGGGAGGAGGGCCAGCCGGAAGAGCTCCGGATCGGCGTCCCGATCCCAGATCGACGGGAGCTCCGGGACCTCGTCCACCAGCGGATGGCCGACGTGGACGACCTCGACCCCGTGCTCCCGATAGAAGTCCACCTCGAAGGGAAACAGCACCAGCATCCGGTCCACGGTCCGGGCGATGGTCTCGATCCGTCCCTTCCGCCAGGCCCAGACCTGGGGGCTGATGTAGTAAGCGACGGGGAGCTCTTGCTCGGCGAGCTTCTTGGCCAGCCGGAGATTGAAATCGGGGAAATCCACCAGGATCGCCAGATCCGGATTCCTCTCGTCCACCTCGTCCAGGAGCTCGCGATAGATGGCCCGGGCCCGGGGGAGGATCTTCAGGACCTCGGTGATCCCGACCACGGCGATCTCCCGGCTGTGGGCCAGGAGCTCGGCCCCGGTAGAGGCGAGCTCGTCTCCCCCGAGCCCGAAGACCTCCAGGGATCCCCGTCTCTCGGAGAGGGCCGAGACCAGGCGGGCGGCATGGAGATCGCCGGAGGCCTCTCCCGCGACCACCAGGATCCGGCTCATGGGATCGGTGAAGGGGGACCGGACGGAAACGGGTACATGAGCCAGGCGATGAGCAGGCCCCCCAGAACCATCCCCAGGAAGAGCTGGAGGAAGAGGCGCAGCTGCCCCTTCCACTCCCGCCGCCAGAGGACGGCGAAGAAGACGCTCAGGAGAAGCGCGTACAGGACCATGAGCAGGAAGTGACTCATCGCTCCTCACTCCTTGCGACCGGAGGCGATATCCCAGGCATCCAGAACCAGCAGAAGATTCATCAGACCGGCGCTCAAGAGGAAGGCGGTTCCGTAGTCGTAACCCTGGGCACGGATGTCGCCGCTGTAGTCCAGGAGGAGCTGCAGGACGAAGTAGGGCGTGCCCATGCCCATGGCCCCG
>JAWVZJ010000249.1:0-4486 GCA_033722255.1 Thermoanaerobaculia bacterium
CCCGCCGGTGATGAAGATGTATTTGGTACCCATCGAGTTCCGCCCTTCGAAACCGTAATTCTCCCGGACCCGACGCTCTCGGGGGAGGGGCGTCGGAGGATTCGAGCCTGTTTTCGTCGGGATGCTACTCTACCATCGCACCGACGCCCGCAGAACCCGTTCGTCCGGAGTCGGCACCATCCCTCGATCTCCGCGAGATGACCTCCACCATCGCCGCCATCCCCGCCCGGTGGGGCTCGACACGTCTGCCGGGGAAGCCCCTGCGACGCCTCGCCGGTAAGCCGATCGTCCAGCACGTGTACGAGCGGGTCGTCCGGGTGGAGCGACTCTCCCGGGTGGTGGTTCTCACCGACGACGAACGCGTCCGGCGCGCGGTCTCGGAGTTCGGCGGTCGGTGCCAGATGACGCCCGCGGATTGCGCCAGCGGGACCGATCGGATCGCCTGGGCAGCCGAAGAGTGGACCGAGGACGTGATCATCAACGTCCAGGGGGACGAACCCCTGGTGGACCCGGTGTCGGTAGAGCGGCTGGCCGGGCATTTGGAGTCCCACGAAGAGGAGGAGATGGCCACCCTGGCCACGCCCCGGGGAACGGACGTGCTCCACGACCCCGACGCGGTCAAGGTCGTCCTGGACCGAGAGGGGTACGCCCTCTACTTCAGCCGGGCGCCGATTCCTTTTCCCCGGCACCCCGGCGAGGCTCCCGTCCTACTTCATCTGGGGCTTTACGGGTATCGAAGAGGGACCCTTCTGCGCCTGGCGGATCGGTCATCCACACCTCTGGAGCGGTCCGAATCCCTGGAGCAGCTCCGGGCCCTGGAGCACGGGGTGAGGATCCGGGTGCTGGAGGTGGAGGACTCCGCGTCCGGTATCGATACCGAAGAGGATCTCCGACGATGGAACGAGCGACTCTCCGGGGGAGGATGACGGACCCGGTGGCCGCCGGTCCGGGGCCGGAGTGGGGCCGGGCTCCGGCGTGTTATCTTCCGTCTTCGTGACCCGGGACGCCGAAACCTCGTCGATTCGCCGCTCCCTGGTCTTCGTGGCCGTGTTGATTCTGGGCCTGGCCGCCGTCGATCGGGCGGTGAGGACCTGGTGGATCGGGCGGACGTTGCCCACGGCGGATCTCTACTGGATCTGGGATCCGGAATGGCCCCGGGATCCGGTGCGACCTCACGCCTTCCAGGCGATTCGAAGCTTCGAGATCGACGAGGTCCCGGACTCGGCGGACCTGTTGGTGGCCACGGACGAGGAGTATCGGCTGTACCTGAACGGTCGGTGGGTGGGGAGCGGCCGGCTCCAACCCCTCGGATCGTGGCATGCCTATCCCGTGGCTTCCCTCCTTCGACCGGGAGAAAACCTCCTGACGATGGAGCTCCGGAGTGGCCGGGGAGTAGGCGGCCTCCTCCTCTGCCTCGAAGGTCCGGGAGGGGAGGGGTGCGTCGTCTCCTCCGACGGCCGATGGACGAGCTTCTTCGAATACCAGGAGGGTCTCCATCAGGAAAGGGCGAACCCGGACGCCGGAGGACCGGTCCGCGTCTGGGGACGGGTGGGAACGGGGGAGTGGCCCCTTCCGGAGGGCCGTACGCGGAGACCTCTGGCCGAGGAGTGCGTGGAGACGGCGCGGCGAGTTCCGGCCCGGAGGATCCAGGATCTCCGGCCCAGCGGGGAGAGGGCCCGGAGAATGCCCGTATGGCGGGCCTGGTGGCCCTCCTATTCCCGAGGAATCGTGGGGTTGAGGCTCCTGGGAGGGGAGCGAGAGGTGGGGCGCCTCGACTTCGGCCCCGAACGGAAGGCGTCGGTGGAAGGGGGAGCTTTCGGTGTTCTCGTCACCCAACCCGGCCAAGAGGTCTTCGTGACCACCGAAGGGTGGGGATTCCGGTACCTCCAGGCGAAGGGTCTCCGGGCCCTGGAGGGAGCCTGGTATTGGCCGATCCGGGAAAGGGAGGAGTGTCGGGCGTATTACGCACCGGAGGAGAGACCGGATCCCCGGGGAATCCTGGGAGTGACGCCTCCCAGGTCACATCCGCCGGTGGAGAACGAACTCTGGCGCGAATTCGAGGGCCTCTCGAGCCTCGCCGGGGGGGAATGAATCCAGGGCCTCTCGGGCCCGGAGCGCGTATCCCCGGGCCATCTGCTCCACCTCCTCCAGCGTTCCCTCGCTCTCCACGAGATCCAGGATTTCGCCGGCGTCGACACGTCGGAACGAGCGGTCCTCCAGGACGCGCTCCACGAGCCGGCGGTCGGCTTCGTCGACCCGGGGCAGCAGGAGAATCAACGGAAGGGTGAGCTTGCCCTCCTTGAGGTCGGAGAGAACCGGCTTCCCGATCTCCTCTTCCCGGGCGGTGAAGTCCAGGAGGTCGTCGACGAGCTGAAAACAGTTGCCCAGGGCACGTCCGTACCGGACCAGGGCCGACCGACCCTCCGGACGGACCGGCTTCATGTAGGACGGGATCGTCGCCGCCGCCGCGAAGAGATGGGCCGTCTTCCGTTCGATGATGGAGAAGTACTCCTCCGGGGTGAGGTCGGTCGCGCCGAGCCGATCGAGGGCCAGGAGCTCCCCCTCCGTCATCTTCAGAGTGGCCTGGCAGAGGATGCGAACGATCTCCAGGTTCCCGTGGGACAGGGCGAGGTCCATGGCGGTGGTGTAGATCCAGTCCCCCAGGAGGACGGTCCGGCTGTTTCCCCACAGGTGATTCACCGTGGCCTGCCCTCGACGGAGAGAGGCGTGATCGATGATGTCGTCGTGAATCAGGGTCGCGGTGTGGATGAACTCGACGACGGCGGCGTAGGTGATCTCCTCCTCTCCGTCGTGTCCCAGGAGCTTCGAAGTCAGGAGAAGCAGGGCGGGCCGCATTCGCTTTCCCCCGCTGTCGGCGAGATAAGCACCGGCCTCGTGGATGAAAGGGACGTCGGCGTCGAGGTGATTCCGGAAGAGCTCCTCCGTGGCCGCCAGCTTGTCGGCGACCAGGGCGAGAAACCGCTCCGGATTCGGAGGCGGGGTCCGCTCCTCGGCCCGGACAGCCGAAGACGACCGGGGGCTCGGACCGCTCACAGCGGCTCCACGGGATCGAACTCGCGGCTTCCCATCAGCGATCCGTCGACGAAACGGAAGACCTTTCCCTCCTCGAAATACCACCACGAAGTTTCCCTCCGATCCGGATACTCCACCGTCTCCATCCGGTCTGGACGCCCCATCTCCGAGTAGATCCGCTCCTCGTCTTCCGTGTCCACATCGGCCAGGAAGGACCGGAGCTTCTCCAGGAAGGTCGTGTCGTCCACGACCGGGGAGACGGCCACGGGGCTTCCCTGGAGGACGCGTCGGGTGACGTCCATCCGTTCCAGGACGTGAAGCGAGTCCCCGGACTCTTCCCGGACCGGGACGCCCACGATCAGGGAGAAACGGTCGAAACCCCGCTTCCAGTTCCATTCGAGACCGAACTCTCCGTCGGAATCGGTCTCGGTCTGACCGCGGACGATCTCCCGGGGAGCCCGGCCGAAGGGACGGAGTCGGAATCCCGTCCGGGCAGCTTCCAGGACGACGGTCAGGTCTTGCAGCGGCTCACCCGCCCCGTCCCGGACGATACCGGTCAGCTCGACCCGCTCCCCCTCTTCGTAGGGAAAGCGGGCCGCGTCGACAGGGTTCGCGACCGGCAGGATGAGCACGAGGAAGAGGAGAGCGAGGCATCGGATCCCCCGCCGGAGGTCAGGCGTCGGCACGCGGCGATTATAGAGCACCGGTCGCCCCGGATGGAACTGGACGGACCGAAGCCGATTCTAGGGGGTTTCCCGGAGCCACTCCACCTCTCCGGGGGGGAGGAAGAGGTTCGGATCGTCCACGGACCGCGGGGGACCGAACTCGAAGACGGTCCGGTTTCCGTCCCCGTCCCGGTAGGAGAGCTCCAGGATCCGGTCGGCCCCCTCCGTCACCCGGATCCGGACCTGCGCCAGAGCCCGAGAGGAGGGTTCCCGGGGGCGGAGATGGACCGTGATCCCCTCCGGCGACCGGCGACTGCGGGCCGCGTACGTGGTCTGGAGGGCTTCACGATCCAGAAGAAACAGATCGAGACCCGGTCGGGTTTCGTCCAGGGCGTAGAGCTGGCCGACGGTCTCCCCGGGGTTCCACGCGTGGAGATCGGTACCGCAGAGAAGGTAGCTCTTGGGATACGGCTCGGAATAGTCCCATCGGACGCACCCGGGGAGTCCGAGGGCCACCCGTCCCGACTCCGAGTCCCCCTCGTCGAATCCCGCGGGCACGAAGGTCTGGAGGAAGGACATCTCCAGCGGGCCGGATTCCACCCAGGAGGTCCGGAGCTCGGCGAGGACCTCCCAGGGATCCGTTCCTTCTTTCCTAGCCCCCCCGGATCCAGCGGCGGAAAGCACCAGCGCCGTGGCCGCCAGCGCGACGAGAGGGGGGCGGATCGGTTGCCGCGGCTCCATCAGTGAGCTCTCCGGTCTCCGGCGTCAATGCTTGAAGTGTCGACGTC
>JAWVZJ010000250.1:0-4479 GCA_033722255.1 Thermoanaerobaculia bacterium
CCCGCCGAGGACCCAGAGGTTCCTCGGCCCTGCGACGAGGCGGTCGCCGCCGACCCGGAGTGGGCGAGGGCGTTCGAGGCCCGGGCCCAGGTCCTGAACGCGATCGCCGAAGGCGTTCGGCGCCGCGGGGGTGACTTCGAGCCCTGGGCTCGGCGGACCATCGAGGACGCTCGACGGGCCCTGGAGCTGGACCGGGATCTCCTCGGGGCGCCCCTGGCTCTGGCCGGAGCCCACCGGAGCCGGGCCGTGGCCCTGGAGACTTCCGATCGAGACGCCTCAGAGCCGGTCCTCGCCGCGATTCGGGTCCTGGAGCGGCTCGTGGAGCGACATCCCCTCTTTGTCCCCGCTCGAGTGGACCTGGGTTCGACCTGGGCGCGGCGGGCCTACAACCTCGAGGACCTGGGGGAGGATCCCACGGAGGCCTACCGAGAGGCCTTCACCCATTACCGCGAGGCCATCGATCTGGCCCCGTCGATTCCCCGGCTCCATGCCCGGCTGGGATTGGTCTCTACCGCCTACGGAGAGCGTCTCCACCGCCGGGGAGAGGATCCTGGCCGGGTATTCGCCGCCGCCGACGAGGCCCTGGAGCGGGCGGCCGAGCTCCAGCCCGACGAGGGCCTGACCTTCAGCGTTCTCGGCTACGCCGCCTGGGCCCGGGCCCGGTGGGAATGGACAGCTGGGGGAGATGCAGGCCACCACTTCACCCGGGCTGCGGACTGGATGAAGCGGGCCCTGGAGCTGGATCCCGACCACATGATCACCCACAGCAATCTGGCCCAGATGCAGGGGATCCACTCCTGGTACCTCATGGAGGAGGGACGGATCGAGGAGGCGGGGCAGGTTCTCGAGTCCGCCCGTGAGGCGTTGGAAGATCTGAAGGAGCTGGCTCCGGAGCAGACCCCCTGTCTGGAAGCGGGGATCGAGTACGAGGCCGGATTCCTGGATCTCATCCGGGAACCGGAGGTGGCCGCAGAGCATTTCCGCCGGGCTATGACGCTCTCGGCCGAGGGCCGGAAGACGTTCCCTCGAAGTTGTGCCCTGAACGCCGGTTGGGCACATCTTGGTCTCGCACGCTGGCGGCGGGAGGAGGGACTTCCCCCGGCGAATCACGTCCAGCAGGGTCTGGAGGCGTCAGAAGAGATCCTGAGCGCGAACCCCGAGAGCTCCACCGCGCGAGAGCTCCGAGCCAACCTCTTTCTGGAGAGAGCCCGGTCCACTCGGGATCCCGAGCTCCGCAGAGAGAGGTCCCGGCGGGCTCTCGAGGCCTTCGAGGAATGGTTCCAGTACTCCCCGACCTGGGAATCCGTGCACCAGGACCTCGTGGAGGAGGCCCGGAGACTCGCCGACGAGGAGGGGGTCCAAGAGTGATCGGGGTGGCCCTCGCTGCTGGAGCGCTCCCGAGCCCGGTTGGACCTCGGCACCCCTGTGCGACCTGAGGAGCACGCCGGGCTCCCAGGACCACGAGCGAGGAAGGCCCTGCCCAGAGCTTCGTTCGAGGGAGAGCCGCGCGCTCAGCCGGAGTTGCCCGTCGGAAGGAGCTCCAGGCGCCCCTCGGCCCGAGAGGCAGAGATCCAGCCCTCGTCCACGAGCTCCGACAGGGGCCGGGGTCCGCTGAACCGAGGCCCGAAGGCCCGGGAGACCCCGGTCGCCTCCCGGAGGATCTCGGTCTGCTCCTTCGTCTCGATTCCCGCGGCGACGATCCCGGCTCCCAGGGATCGACCCAGGGTACAGATGGACTGGAGGACGGAGCGGGGGACGGGATCTTCGTCGACGCCCCGGAGGAAGAGCGGCTCGATCCGTAGGAGGTCGGGGCGGGTCAGAAGGACCTGATAGAAGGTGGAGCTGTCCCGATCCACCGGCAGGGCCACCAGGAAGCTCCTCCGCCGTAGGCGACGGACGCCCGCCTGGAGGGATTCCGGTTCCACCGGGCCTCCGAGGAAGCTCGCGACGACCACCACGCGGCCCCGCTCCAGATCCGCTTCGGCACAGAGATCCGCCAGGGACTCGGCGAAGCTCCAGTCCCGGGAGAGGGTCGAAGCGTGGACCGGGAGGTGGAGCTCGAGGGGGTCTACGAGGCAATTCGTCGCCCGGATCGCGGCCGCCGCCACGGCGCGGTCGACCATGGGCTCCGCCAGCTTTCTTCTGGCGTACTCCGAGAGGACCGTGGGATCTTCCAGGGTCGTTCCCGCCGGGCCCTGGCCGACGACGTCCAGGGCTCGGGCGGTCTGGTCCGGGGTGGACAGATTCACGATGGGACGGAACCGTGGGGAGATCCCCTCCGGCCCCAGGATGCGATCCAGCAGGCTCATGACTTCGCCTCCAGTTGCGGGTCGACCAGTCCTCGGAGTCGGTCCAGGGACGGGGGCTTCTGGACGAAATGGTGGGCTCCCATGCGGAGGGTCTCGGTCTCCAGCCGGGGATCGCCCTGCCCGGTGAGGACCACGATCCGCATCCGGGGATGGCGGTAGCGGGCGAAGGTGAGGACTCCGAGTCCTTCGTTCCGCGGGAGCTCGGTGAGACCCAGATCGGTGATCATCGCATCGTAGGAGCAGTGATCCAGGAGCGCTTCGGCCTCTTCGAGCTCCCGTGCGGCCGTGACGTCCCAGCCGTGACCGCCGAAGTACCGAACCAGGAGCCTTCGGACCAGGGGATCGTCGTCGACCACCAGGAGCGAAGGCTCCTCCTCGGGAGTCGGTGATTTCCCCGTCTCGGAAGACCGGGATCTCGGATCGCGGGTATCGTCGTGGGCCAGAGCTGTGATCATCGGTTCTCTCCTCGGGAGCGTTGGTTCTCGTCCTGCGTCGCCCTGGGAATTCGCAACCCCCATGCCAGCCGGAAAGCCTGTCAGGACGCCGTTTCCGAGCTCTCTCCCTGTGCGACATCCAGACTCGGGATCCGTCAGATGGAATCCGGCCCCGATCTTCCGTTACCTCGAGCTTGGAGGCCGTCCCCGGATCCAGTAAGCTTCCACTCGTCGCCCGGCGTCCCGGGTCGCCTCGGACACGAGCCCCAGCCAACATGGCCTCTCTGGAAAATCCCGTCGTTCTCCTGGTGGAAGACGACCGACATGTCCGCCGGCCGATCAAGAAGTACCTGACCGAAGAGGGATTCGTGGTCAAGGAGGCGACCACGGTGACCATGGGGAAGGCGGCGCTGCTGGCCGAGGGGCCGGACGCCGCCCTGCTGGACTACGAGCTCCCGGACGGCAACGCCCTGGAGCTCCTCCAGGAGATCCAGGAGAAGAGTCCCCACGTCCCGGCGATCATCATCACCGGCCACGGGACCATCGACCTCGCCGTTCAGGCCATGAAGGAGGGAGCCGAGCACTTTCTCACCAAGCCGATCGAGCTCGCGGCCCTGGGATCGGTTCTCCGTCGGGCCCTGGAGAACCGGCGTCTCCAGAGGGTGGAGACGGCGTCCCGCCGGCAGACCGAGCGCCTCTCGGAGCCGGATCCCTTCCTGGGAGAGAGCCGGGCGATCCGGCGTCTGGCCAAGGAGGCGGAGCTCGCCGTCCGGGCCTCCAGCCCGGTGCTGATCCAGGGAGAGACCGGCAGCGGCAAAGGAGTCCTCGCCCGCTGGATCCACGACCAGGGCCCCCGGTCCCGGGAAGCCTTCGTGGATCTGAACTGCGCCGGGCTGAGCCGGGAGCTCCTGGAGAGCGAGCTCTTCGGCCACGCCAAGGGGGCCTTCACCGGAGCGGTGTCCGACAAGCAGGGGCTCTTCGAGGTCGCCCATCGGGGGACCCTGTTCCTGGACGAGATCGGGGACATGGATCCCGGAATCCAGCCGAAGCTCCTGAAGGCCCTGGAAGAGAAGCGATTCCGTCGCCTGGGGGAGACCGAAGAGCGCAAGGTCGACGTCCGGCTCATCGCGGCCTCGAACCGGTCCCTGGAGGATCTGGTCGCCGAGGGGACCTTCCGGCCGGACCTCTTCTACCGGATCAACACCTTCGTCCTCCGGATCCCGGCCCTCCGGGAGAGGCAGGAGGACATCCCGGCCATCGCCGGCGCCGTGGTGGATCGGCTGTGCCAGGAGATGGGTCGCCCGCGCCCCGAGCTCACGGACGAGGCCCTGGAGGCATTGAAGGGAGCAGCCTGGCCCGGGAACATCCGGGAGCTCCGGAACGTCCTGGAACGGGCGCTGATCCGATGTGGGGAGGAGAGCCTCGGGGGCAAGGATCTCCGGGGTCTCTCCGTCTCCAGGAGCGAAGTGGGGGCACCGTCCCCGGCGGCAGGGCCCGGCGAGATCGTTCCCCTGGAGGAGATGGAACGCCGACACATCGAGCACGCCCTCGTCTCGCTGGAGGGCAACGTGAGCGAGGCCGCGGACGCCCTGGACGTTCCCCGGAGCACCCTCTATCAGCGCCTCAAGGCCTTCAGCATCGATCCTTCCGACTACCGCTGAGGACCCTCCCCTTCAGCGGGGGTGCATCCTCCTCCGTTGGAGCATCGGGATCTGTCTGGTCACTCCTCGAGGGCC
>JAWVZJ010000251.1:0-4406 GCA_033722255.1 Thermoanaerobaculia bacterium
CGGATACGGATCGAACGAGGGACCCGGCCGGACTCGGCGAGCCGGTCCAGGCCCCGGAGATGTCATCGCGGCCGGATGGTATCTCAGGCACTCTCGGACCGGTCAGGCGTCCCCGGGCTCACCGCTATCCGCCAGGTCCCGGACCACCCGGTGGAGGCCGTGCACCACCCGGGCGGTCCGGGCGAAGTCCAGGCGCCCGGGGGTGTCTCCCGGAGTGTGGTAGCCGGGATCCCGGTAGGGGGCGGTGTCGGTGACCATCAGGGCGGGATAGCCCTCCTGCCAGAACGACCAGTGGTCGGACCAGGAGATCCCCGGGATCACCGCCGGCGCCGCGGTCCCCTCCGACGGAAACCGGGTGTGGCTCCGGAAGGAGCCGACGACCTTTCGGACCAGGGAGAGGGACGAGAGGTTGCCGACGAAACCGATGAAGTCGCCCCGGTCGGGATAGAAGAGCCCCAGGGGGAAGGGATAGCTCTGGCTTCCCTCCTCGTCGGAATAGTAGGCGATCGTCTCCAGGGAGAGCATGGCGGTGATCCGATCGGAGCGCTCCCGGCATCGCCGGGCGTACCGCCGGCTCCCCATGTCCGGACCGTGGTAGAAGGGGGCCTCCTCGTTGACGAAGGCGACGAGACGCACCGTCCGGGCGAGCGTCTCGGCCTCCAGGAGCCGGGCCAGCTCCAGGAGCGCCGCCACTCCGGACCCGTTGTCGTTGGCTCCGGGGGACCCCGGGACCGTGTCGTAGTGGGCTCCCACCACCACGATCTCGTCCGACGCCCCGAGACTCGCCACCCGGGCTTCAAGGTTGCAGACCTCCCTGTCTTCGGAGTCGAAGCACTGACGATCCACCGGGAGGCCGAGGTCGACCAGGGTCTCTTCGAGGAAGGTCGCGGTCCGATCCAGAGATCCGGGCCTCCAGAGGTTCCGTTCGCCGATCTCCTCGGCGAGGATCCGGACGTACCGTTCCAGAGAATCCCGCGTCCGTTCCTCCTCCCCGGTCAGCGGCGGGAGCTCTCCCCGGTGGGATTCACCGGGCATGGAGGGCAGAGGATTCATCGGCTTCGGCCTGGCTTTCTTCGGTTTCTCAACCCCCTCGGAGGGCCTCCAGATAGCTCCGGATCGTCTCCCGGGTCCCGGGATCCTTCCAGGCGGCCAGCACCTCCGGGTCGGTCGAGGGGGCAAGAGACTCGATCCTCTCGAGGGCCGGTCGCCGGAGCTGCTCCTTGGTGACCCGGAACCGGACGGTAGGTTCCGTCGCCAGGCCGGCGGCCACCTCGCGACTCCTCTCCAGGAGGTCGGATCCGGTGACGATCTCGTCGACCAGGCCCCGCTCCCGGGCTTCGTCGGCGGAGTAGGTCCGGCCCTGGTAGACGAGCTCCTGGAGGTGGGCATCGGAAGTGGCGAAGCGGAGGACCTCGATGGCGATCTGGGGGAAGGGGACGCCGACCCGGAGCTCGGGGACTCCCAGAGTGCCCGGACCCCGGGCCATGATCCGGTGGTCGCAGGCGCAGGCCACGATGCAACCTCCGGCGATTGCGTGTCCGTTGATGGCGGCGACCACCGGCTTCGGGAACCGGAAGAGCCGCAGGAGGGCCCGGCCGAAGGCGGGGAGGAAGCGGTCGACGTACTCCTCTCCCTCGTCCAGGAGCCGGTAGAGATCGACGCCGGCGCTGAAGACGGAGCCGGTCCCGGTCAGGACGAGGGTCCCCAGGCTTTCGTTCTCCTGGAGCTCTGCCAGCCGCTCCTCGACGGCCAGGGTCAACTCCAGGTCGATGGCGTTGACCTTCCCGTGCTCGAGTCGCAGGATGCCGACTCCGTCCACGATCTCCACGTCGATCATCGGTGTCTCCTCGGGATGGATCTCTCTGGATGGACTCAGGGAAGCGCAGTGTAGCCGGCCGACCGGACTTGGCCCCGGGATCCTGAACCGATTGCGAATGAAGACGCTGGACAGGGAGCCCGGAGGAGGTCGTGGATGGGCGGGTGGCTCTTTCACGGGGCCGGGAAGAGGGTGTTTTCCGGCTTCTCCGTCCCACTGCCGATCGAAGGCTTCTTTTCCCATCGGGTGGGCGGGACTGGGAGAGCGCGCGATCGAGGGGGGCCGTCCCACCCGAGGGGGTTGGAGCGGAACCCGCCTGCCAGGGTGTTCTCACACCCGCGGTTTCTTCAGAGACTGTCCCTCGAATGGAGTACGAGAGCGCAGGTCCCGAGCCGAGGGTTTCGAGAGGATCCTCTCGAGAGTGCTCGCGGACCGGGATCGACAACGATTGAACGAGGAGATCGAGATGGGACACGGGACTTCGAAGACGAGACGGTCGGCTCCTTGCTGGCCGGCGGTTCTCCTGGCGGGTATCGCACTGGTGGCCGTACCGGCCGCACTTCAGGCACAGCCGCCGGTGGCGGTGAGCGTGGACGTGTCGGGGGACGAGGTGCCGAGAGCGACGTTGACGGCCACGGCGGTGGTCGAGATCAACGACGGCTCCTCGGTCACCGGGTATCAGTGGAGCCTCGTCGGGGACGCCCCGGCCGAGCTGCAAGGAACCCGTGGCCAGTCGGTCCAGGTGACTCTGGGCCCGGCGTTCGAGTTTCGGTTCCATCTCCACGATCTTCTTCACGAGCCCCCGATCGAGCCTGAGGACCTGCCGCCGGACATCGACTTCGGGGAACACGAGTTCCACGGGGGCCTGACCGATCGCTTCCAGGTCGTGGGGCTCAACCACTTCGTGCTGGAGGAGGCGGCTCTGGTCGTCCTCCAGGTCGAGGTCACCACGACCTCGGGGACCTACCACGGGGAGGCCGAGATCCATACCGCCCTCCCCTGGAGACCGACCTCCGGGATCGAGAACGTTCCCATCAACATCCCAGTCGTGCTCCACGGAAAGCACCAGGACAGCTACGACTGGAGCATGACGCCGCCGGCTGGCTCCTCGGCCACACTGAACGGCGCCTCCTCGTTGTTTCCGGTCTTCACCCCGGACATCGCCGGGATCTACGAGATCCAGGTGACGGACGAGGCCTCCGGGGAGCCGGTCACCATGACGATCTACGCTGGAAACTGGCGGGGGGTCATCGTGGGACAGGACGAGAACGGGCGCCCCGTAGCGGACGCTATCTGCACCGCTTGTCACAGCGGTGGCCAGATCCCCGATCCCTTCACGCCCTGGAAGGAGACGGGACATGCGGAAATCTTCACGGACAACCTGAACACGAGTCCATACTGGGGCACCCGATGTTTCGACTGCCACACGGTGGGATACGATCCGGCCTACGCCAACAACGGGATCGACGAGGCTTCGGACTACCAGGCGTTCCTGAATTCCGGATTGATCGGAAATCCCCCTGGGGACGACTGGACCATCATGCTCCAGCAGTTCCCGATGTCGGCGAAGAAGGCCAACGTCCAGTGTGAAAACTGCCACGGTCCGAACAGCTCGGAGCCGGGGCTGGACACCCTGGCCCACGGCTGGATCCCGACGGTGGAGGGCGAGCCCCGGGTGAGCATCTCCTCCGACGTCTGCGCCCGATGCCACGGCGAGCCCCTGCGCCACGCCCGGTTCCAGCAGTGGCAGCTCAGCCCCCACGCGAACTACGACCTCGCCATCAGCCGAGGTGGTAGCGGGAGTTGTGGCCGGTGTCACAGCGGCAACGGGTTCCTGGAGTGGCTCCCGGTCCTCACAGGGGAGAAGGAAGGGGATCCCACTGCCTCCATCGAGGTGACCTACACCTCCGACGAGATCCATCCGCAGACCTGCGTGACCTGTCACGACCCCCACGCCGTGGGTACTACCTCCGGGGCCGAGAACGACGCCCAGATGCGGATCGAGGGGAACACGCCGCCCCTCCTCGCCGGCTTCCAGGCCTTCGGGGTCGGCCGCGGCGCGATCTGCATGACCTGTCACAACTCCCGTCGGGGCCTGAAGCACGATGGGAACTTCGACGAGGTCTTCGGCACGTCCGACGCGGACCGGGCTCCCCATGCGGGAGCCCAGGCGGACATCGTGATGGGCGAGAATGCCTACATGGTGAACACCGGGATCCGGGGAGCTCACTCGTTGATCGAGGACTCCTGCACCCAGTGCCACATGGAGGAGACCGCGCCGCCGGACCTCCTTTCCTACAACCAGGGCGGGACCAACCACACCTTCCGGGCCAGCCCCGCGGTGTGCGCGAACTGCCACGAGGGTCTGACCGCCACCGGAATCCAGGCGGCGGTAGAGGCGATGAACGAGCACCTGAAGGGGCTGATCGAGGACGAGCTCTTCGATCTCATCGTGGCCCAGCTCGACCAGGGCTATACGATCGATCTCGACGGTGAGCGGACCATCACCGATGCCGCTGCCATCGAAGAGATCGTCCTGACGGAATTCCACGGCCGGCAGGGCATGGCCGTGGTCTTCGCCAACGACACC
>JAWVZJ010000252.1:0-4401 GCA_033722255.1 Thermoanaerobaculia bacterium
GCAGGAAGTCCAGCCCCGGGTGCTGGATCTCAACACCGTTCTCCGGGACCTGGAGAAGCTGCTGGATCGACTCATCGGAGAGGACGTCCGGATGGAGACGGCAAGGCCCTCGGCCGAGACCCCCGTCCTGGCGGACCCGGTGCAGATCGAGCAGGTGGTGATCAATCTGGCCACCAACGCCAGGGACGCCATGCCCCGGGGAGGTACTCTTTCCCTGGAGCTGTCACGGGTTACCGTGTCCCAGCCGGTCGTCGGGGCCACGGGCAGGCTCGAGCCCGGCACCTACGCGCTGCTGTCGGTTTCGGACACCGGCCAGGGAATGGATGACGAGACGGCCCGGAAGGCCTTCGATCCCTTCTTCACCACCAAGGAGCCGGGGAAGGGGACCGGGCTCGGTCTCTCCACCGTCTACGGGATCGTGGAGCAGAGCGGTGGAAGCGTCAGCATCGTCAGCTCTCCGGGGCACGGGACGACGGTCAAGGTCTACTTCCCCATCGCCAGCGGCACTCCCTCCGAGATCGCGTCACCGCGGAGACCGGTCTCCAGCCGGGAGGGAGGCTCGGAGACGCTCCTCGTGGCGGAAGACGAACCGGCGGTGTCGGCGCTGATCGTCAGTGCCCTGGAGGCCCGGGGCTATCGGGTCCTCCTGGCAGGAGACGGAGCTCGAGCGTTGGAGGTCTGGCGACGGCACGAGGACGAGATCGACATGATCCTCTCCGACGTGGTGATGCCCGATGTCGGGGGCGTGGAGCTCGTGCGGACCCTCCGGGGGGAGGGGTGCCGGCTGCCGGTGCTCTTCGTCTCCGGGCACACCGACGACACCCTGGGCGAGCTCGAGGTACTGGAGGAGGAGATCGACCTGCTGGAGAAACCTTTCGACCCCGATCGCCTCGTCTCCCGGGTCCGCTCCGCCCTCGACCGATCCGATCCCGCCGAGGCCGCCGATTCGGAGTGAGCTTCGGCTGGGAGCCGATCGTCGTCTACCGGCCGTTCGCTGCTGCTGGGCTCCACGGACCGGACCCATCCATCCTCAGGGGGCTCGCCTTGACCGGAGAGAAGCCGGTGCCGAAACACTGATGCGCCTCATCCGTAGTGTGGACCGATGAGCTTCGATCCCACCCTGTCGAGCACCCGTTCTCGAGCCGGAGCCTGGCCCGCCATGGTCGTGGCCCTCTCGCTCCTCCACATCGCCCCTGCCGGCGGGACCGGAACGGTCCCTCGGTCCCCGGAGGAGGAGCCCCCGACCGGAAAGGACGTCGTCGAGGTCCAGTACGAGATTCCCAGGACCTCCGGGCCGATCGAGGTCGACGGTCGGCTCGACGAAGAGGCCTGGGAGGAGGCGGCCGAGATCTCCGCCGACTACGAGATCATGCCCGGGGAGAACGTCCAGCCCCCGGTCCGGACCGACTGTCGCCTGACCTACGACGCGGCGAAGCTCTATTTCGGCTGCCGCGCCCTCGATCCGGAGCCTTCGGCCATCCGGGCCCACCTCAGTGACCGGGACGAGGCCTTCCGGGACGACTTCGTCGGGATCATCGTCGACACCTTCAACGACGACCGGCGGGCCTTCGAGCTCTTCGTCAATCCCCTCGGGGTCCAGATGGACCTGAGCCGCAGCGACACCGCCTCCGGAAATCAGGAGGACCCGTCCTGGGACGCCATCTGGGAATCGGCGGGGCGGATCACCGAGGAGGGCTACGTGGTCGAGCTGGCGATCCCCTTTCACCAGCTCGAGTTCCAGCACACGGAAGGAGAGCAGACCTGGGGCGTTCTGGTCTTCCGGAGCTATCCCCGGAACGTCCGACACCAGATCTCCAACGTCCCCTTCGATCGCGGCCGGAACTGCTTCCTCTGTCAGAGCGCCGAGATGACCGGCTTCGAGGGGGCCGAGCCGGGGCGCGACGTGGAGCTCGATCCGACCGTGACCGCCCTCCGGGTGGATCGCCGGGAGGATCCTGAGGCCGGGGAGCTCGAGTCCGGCGACGTCGACACCGAGGTCGGTTTGACGGGGACCTGGGGCGTGACTTCGAACCTCACCCTCTCCGGCACCCTGAATCCGGACTTCTCCCAGGTCGAGGCCGACGTCGCCCAGCTCGAGGTCAACGAGCGCTTCGCCCTCTTCTTCCCGGAGCGTCGGCCCTTCTTCCTGGAGGGTGCCGATCTCTTCGACACCCAGTTCCGGACCGTCCACACCCGGAACGTCGCCGATCCGACCTGGGGTGCGAAGCTCACGGGGAAGGTCGGGGGCAACGCCATCGGAGTCATGGCGGCCCGGGACGACCTCACCACCCTCCTGATCCCGGGCGCCCAGAGCTCGGCCCTGACCACCCTGGAGGAGGAGAGCGTCGACTCGGTGCTCCGGTACCGTCGCGACATCGGCGAGAGCTCCACCGTCGGGGTGCTCGCCACCTCCCGGGAAGGGGACGTGTACTCGAATCGGGTCGGGGGGATCGACGGTCTGTTCCGGTTCACCGACAGCGACTCGATCTCCTTCCAGATCCTCGGTTCCCGGACCGAATACCCGGACTCGGTGGTCTCGAGCTTCGATCAGCCCTCCGGGACCTTCGATGACGAGGCCTGGCGGTTGGAATACGAGCATTCGACCCGGGACTGGCAGTGGGAAATTCAGCATGTCGACATCGGGACCCGGTTCCGGGCCGACATGGGGTTCCTCTCCCGGGTCGACCTGCGGGAGACCGAGCTCGAGGTCGGCCGGACCTGGTGGGGTGACGAGGACGACTGGTACACGCGGCTCGGGGCCGAGATCGAGTGGCGCCTCGGCGAGGATCAAGCCGGCAACCTCCTGGAGCGCCAGCTCGAGATCGCCTTGAACGCACAGGGACCCTGGCAGTCGTTCGTCCACTTCGAAACCGACTTCGTCGACGAGCGGTTCCGGGGTGTGGAATTCTCGGATCAGCGCCGATACTCCCTCTTCGCCAACCTCCAGCCCGGAGGGGACCTCGAGATCGGGTTCTGGACCCTCTACGGCGACGCCGTGGACTTCGCCAACGTCCGTCCGGCGGAGACCCTCCTCCTGGCCCCCGAGGTCTCGTACCGGGCGGGTCGCCACCTCCGCCTCTCGCTGAGTCACACCCGGGAGCGACTCGACGTCGAGGGTGGCCGTCTTTTCACCGCCGATCTCTCGGAGCTGCGCTCCGTCTACCAGTTCAACGTCCGGACCTTCGTCCGGGCGATCCTCCAGTACCGACACCTGGACCGGGATCCGGCTCTCTACACCTTTCCCGTGGGAGCCGAGAGCGAGCAGCTCTTCACGCAGCTCCTCTTCTCCTACAAGCTCAATCCCCAGACCGTGGCCTTCGTCGGCTACACCGACGAGCAGCTCGGACGCGAAACCCTCGACCTGACCCGCACCGGTCGCAGCTTCTTCGTCAAGCTCGGCTACGCCTGGGTGCCGTAACTCCCCGCCGAAGAGCGTTCGCTCGGATCTCTCGCCAGACTCCGGAAGCGGCGACCGACGCGATCGAACAGGCGCTCATCCGTTCCCCCCGGAACCGGGATTCAGTTTCCTGCCGGATCGATCCTTCCGTAGCCGGCCGCCTCGCCCTCGGCCGGGGTCGAGGCCTCGATGAACTCCCGGATGTGCTGGTTCGACCGGGAGAGATCTTCGCTCCGGAGGTACATCATGTGGCCGCTGGGGTATCCCTCGAAGCGCATCCGATCGGCCAGCCGACCGCTGGGATCCAGGTTCCAGAGGACGTACTTGGCGGTGAAGTAGTCGGTGGCTCCGTCGTAGTACCCCGACTGGACCATGACGTGGAGGAAGGGGTTCTGGGCCATGGACCGCCGGAGCTCCTCGGCCACGTCGTGCTCGTCTCGGCCCTCCCAGGGACGGACCGGGCCGAAGAGGTAGTACTGGAGATCGGTCTCGAAGCCCAGCTCCTCCCGGAGGTAGTGATTGATCGCCGGGGCGAAGGAGTGGCTCCAGGAGGTGAGCTCCGGCGGGTAGTCGTACCGGTCCCCCGCCACCTTGCGGTCGATCCCCAGGTACCGGGAGTCGAGGCGGCCGATGGTGTAGCCCTCGTCCCGGAGGAGCTCCTTCCAGAAGGCGGAGGCGGGCACGGCCAGGTTGTGGTCCAGGACGAACTTCTCGGTGAGCCCCGAGTAGCGGGCGACCTGCTCCGCGATCTCCCGGCGTCGCTCGTCCGGGAGGAAGCCGCCCCGGGAGAGGGCGGGGAGGTACTCGTCCAGGGTGAACTCCTCCGCCTCGGCCAGCAGCTCCTGGAGCCCCAGGCCCTGGAGCTCGTCGCCGAGCCGGCCGTGGTAGTGGGCCGCCGCCGCGTAGTAGGGGAGCTTCAACACGGGAGACCGGGGGGCCGGCCCTTCCGCCTCCATGCCCAGCCCGGTGGGGGAGACCAGGATCACCCCGTTCAGGTACATCCA
>JAWVZJ010000253.1:0-4395 GCA_033722255.1 Thermoanaerobaculia bacterium
ACTCAAGCGCTCTTCACAGACCGTGAAAGGACAGCCACCCACGGCTTCGCCGCGGGTCCCCGGCACGGCTTCGCCGCGGGTCCCCCGCCGGCGCGCAGACGTGCACAGGCGTGGGCCCACGGTCAAAGTTCTCTTAGCCCGCGCCGTCCCCTCCCGGCCCCGCTCCCGCAACCGGAGGACCGGCCCAAGGTCATCGACTGGTCAGCCCTCCGTTTTCATCCTCATGAGTGCCCGAAGCAACGCGACGGGCATGCGTGGCTGCTAGTCCAGGGTCGCGAAGAGGTTGTTGAGGGATTCGGCCAGGGTGGGGTGGGCGAAGACTCCGTCCCGGATCGCGGTGTAGGCGAGGTTGCCCATCATCGCCGTCTGGAGAACGGCCATCACCTCTCCCCCCTCGATCCCGAGGATGGCGCAACCCAGGATCCGGTCGGTCTCGGCGTCGACCACCGCCTTCATGAATCCCCGGGTCTCGTCGACCTCCAGGGCCCGGGCCACCCGGCTCATGGGAAGCTTGGCCACCCGGATCTCGCGCCCCGACTCTCCGGCCTCTCTCTCCGTCATTCCGACCCGGCCGAGCTGGGGATCGAGGAAGACCGTGTAGGGCACGATCCGGTCGCCGATGGTTGCCGAGCCGGCTTCCAGGAGATTGGTCCGGACCACCCGGAAGTCGTCGTAGGAGACATGGGTAAAAGCCGGGCCGCCCTTCACGTCCCCGAGGGCGAAGATCCCCGGCGCCGTGGTCTCCAGCCGGTCGTTCACCCGGAGGAACCCCCTCTCGTCCACCTCCGCTCCCACCTTCTCGAGCCCCAGATCGTCCGTGTTCGGTCGACGACCGGCGGCGAGGAGGAGATGGGATCCGGAGACGGTTCGGGATCCTTCCGACGAGGAAACCCGAAGACGGAGGGCACCGTCCTCTCCGGAGACGGCGGAGGCCTCGCTCCCCAGGAGGACCTCGATTCCGTCCTCCTCGAGGAACTCCCGGACCGCCGCCGCCACGTCCTCGTCCTCCCCCGGGAGGAGCCGATCGCCGCGCTGGACGACGGTCACATGGGCCCCGAACCGACGAAACATCTGACCGAACTCGGCCCCCACGTACCCGCCCCCGACGATCAGGAGGTGCTCCGGAACCCGACCGAGCTCCATGATGGTGGTGTTGTCCAGGGTCGGGACCTCGTCCAGGCCGTCGATCGGAGGGCGGGCCGGTCGGGTGCCGGTGTTGACGAAGATCCAGGGGGCCCGGAGGATCCGCCGCCCGCCGGCTCCGAGCTCGACCTCCACCGTCTCCTTCTCGAGAAACCGGCCGTGACCGAAGATCAGCTCGCATCCCTCGGTCTCCTCCAGGTCCTCCCGGCCGGAGTCCCGGAAGCTCTCCACGATGGAGCGCTTCCGCTCCCGCACCCTCTTCAGGTCGACCTCGATCTCGCCGGTCCGGACCCCGAAGTTCGCCGCCCGGCGGGCCAGGTGGGCCACCCGGGCGCTGGCCACCATGGTCTTGGTGGGCGTGCAGCCGTAGTTGATGCAGCTTCCGCCAACGTGTCTCCGCTCCAGGATCGCCGTCTCCTGGCCGGCGTCGGCGAGGGCCGTGGCCAGGGGCTTGCCGGCCTGGCCGGTTCCGATGATGATGGCGTCGAGCTCTTCGGGCTCCTGGCTCATGGTTCCTCCCGGAGTGTCACATGTTCGGGACGCGAGAATCGTTCCTCGGCGTGGAGGCTATCGTCCCCGACTCCTCGGATCCCCCCGGGATGCCGGAGCGTGACCCGAGGCGCCGAGGCGGAGCCGCTGAACCGTACCCCGATCCGCAAGCAGTCCACCGGGGACGAGAGGCCGCCGGCCGACGCGACGCTCCGAACGGCCGGCCTCAGGCCGGGAACTCGTCCGTCCGGGTCAGGCGCTCGGCCTGGTCGAGGTGGCGATCGAGGTGCAGGGCCTGGAGCTCGAAGGCCTGGGCCAGGCTGATCTTGATCAGGCCGAAGACCGGCCAGGGGACCTTGATCCGTCCCAGGGCCAGTCCCCGGGAACGGGCCAGGGTCCGTCGCATGCGGCTCACCTGATTCTCGAACTCCTGCTGGACTCGGTTCGGATCCAGGGTGCCGCTGGCGGGTCGGAAGCTCCGGGGCGCGGGATAGCGCTTGCCGGGCTTCCGGAGGGCCCGGACCAGGAAGCGCCCCATCCAAGTTCCCCGCCCGTACGGCTCTCCGCCCTTTCGATCCGAGCGTTCGACGGCCGGTTCCATCTCCTGGAGATAGACGTCCATGCTCACGCTCAGGTGATCGATGCACTGGCCCACCGACCACCGATCCGGTGAAGGCTCGAAGTTGAGCTGCTCCCGGGAGAGCCCGGTGGTCAGAGCCCGCACCCGCTTCAGCCCGGCGCCGAACGTGTCGGACCACCGGGCACGTCGTCCCCTCGTCGGTTCGTCCTCGGTCATGGCTCAATCCTCCTCAGTCTGTGTTCCCGGGAGCTCGAGCCCGGCCAGATCGGCGGGGTCGAGCTCGATCGAGTGGAATCCGTCCACGATCCACGCCTCGTCGGGTTTCAGGGGCGCAATCACGGTGCGGATGAAATGGACGTCGCTGGGGCTGGGAGCCGCGATGGCCAGCATGCCCCTCTCGCTCCCGAGGTCGAAGGTGTGATTGTGCAGGAAGGTCCGCAGGTCCCAGCCGGCTCCGAGATCTCGGTGAGCGCTCTCCAGCACGGTCCGGACTCCTCGCTTGGGAGGGAGGCCGTCGCCGTCAGTGAGGTAGTAGACGCGAAGCCGCGGCCCCTCGCGGTCCGGGCGGGAGAGGATCAGGGCTCCCAGCTCGCTGGGCTTGGCGACGAGGGGATACCGGGCGGCGTGGAAGTCGAGGAGAAAGGACTCCAGGCCGTTCATCGGTCGCAGCCGACCGAGCTTCCCCGACTCGACCCTCCGGTTGATCCGTCCCACCGCCTCGTTCTCGGACTCGAGCCAGGGGTATAGCTCTCGGTTTCGGCGGATCAGGTATCGGGGATCGGTCCGGGGCCCGGGATCCTCCCCGATCGCCTCCTGGATCGCCCGCCGCCAATTCTCCAGGTGCCGGAGCCGGTGCGGTCCTGGCTGCCAGAGAATCGGCTCGTCGTCGATCTCCCAGCGCAGCAATACGACATCGCCCTCCCGCAGGAGGACCTCCGGCTCGGCAAACAGGAGAGGGTTCCGGAGAGATACGGACGTCTCGCCCGCCGGATCCGGAGGAGCCGAGCCGGTGCAGGAGACGACGGTCAGCGTCAGCGCCGTCAAGACCGGTACGAAGAGCCGTCGAACGGACGATCGGAAGAGAGAAGGGGAGAGAGCTCTGCCGGAGGTTCCCCTCTCTCCGTCACGCCCGATCTCGGCGATCTCCACCTGAGCTCCCCTCTGGCATCTTCGGACCCGGCTACACCGGCTCTCCGATCTGGTCCACGAGCTCCTGGATCCGCTCCTCCAGGGCCTCGTCGTCTTCCGCCTCGCAGACCATCCGGAGATAGGGCTCGGTGTTGGAGGGCCTCACGTTGAACCACCAGTCGGGATATTGGACCGTGACCCCGTCGAGCCAGTCGATCTCGGCGTCCGAGTAGCGCTCGGCCAGCTCCTCCATCTTCCCTCGCTTGTCCTCGACCCGGAAGTTGATCTCCTGACTCTTGGCGTAGCGCAGCAGCGGGGACACGATCTTCGAGATCGGCTCGTCGAGCTTCCAGAGCAGGTTCAGCAGCTCCACGACCGCCAGTACCGCGCAATCGGCGAAGTAGTTCTGTCGGAAGTAGTAGTGGCCGGCGAGCTCGCCTCCGAAGATCCCGTCGGTCCGGCGCAGGGTCGCCTTGATGAAGCTGTGGCCGACCCGTTCCCGAACCGGCACCCCGCCCTTCTCCTCGATGTACTCCGGGACGGCCCGGGAAGAGCGGAGATCGTAGATCACGTGTCGCCCCGGGTGCTTGTCCAGGAGATCTCCGGCGATCAGGCCGGTGATCAGGTCGCTGCCGATGGGCTTCCCCTTCTCGTCCACGAAGGCGGCCCGGTCGGCGTCTCCGTCGAAGGAAACCCCCAGATCGGCTCCCTCCTCGACGACCGTCCGAGAGAGCTGCCGCAGGTTTTCCATTTTCAGGGGGTTCGCCTCGTGGTTGGGGAATGTCCCGTCGAGCTCGAAGTACAGCGGGACGAGCTCGACCCCCATCGCCTCCAGGATCGGTTGGTAGATGGTTCCCATTCCGTTGGCGGCGTCTGCGACCACCTTGAGCCGGCGACCCTCCCGGGGACGGCGGAGGAAGGAGAGGACGTGCTCTTGATACTCGGCGAAGACGTCCCGGGACGAGAGCTGGCCGGTCCGCTCCGACATCGGGAGATCTCCCGTCCGGACCATCTCCTCCATCAGGGCGATCCCGTGGTCCCCGGACACGGGCCGG
>JAWVZJ010000254.1:0-4384 GCA_033722255.1 Thermoanaerobaculia bacterium
GCCACCGGAGAGAGTGTATCCGGCATTCTCACGAACCGTCTGGAGCCCGAACTCGTCGATGAGGATGTCGATCCGGCGCTCCCGCTCGGCGTGGGTGAAATCCAGCGTCTCGAAGATCGATCGCAGGTTGTCCTCCACCGACATCCGCCGGAAGACGGAGGGTTCCTGGGGAAGGTAGCTGATCCCCCGTCGGGCCCGGAGATACATGGGGAGGTCGGTGATGTTGTCGCCGTCGAGGAAAACCCGGCCCTGATCCGGTGGGGTGAGACCAACCACCATGAAGAAGGTCGTGGTCTTTCCCGCTCCGTTGGGACCGAGGAGGCCCACGATCTCCCCCTTCTCCACCTCCAGGGAGACGTCGTCGACGACGTAGCGACCGCCGTAGGCCTTGCGGAGGTTGCGGGACTCGAGCTTCATCGGTCCGGCGTCTCTCTGTCGTCGGGCTCCGGTCCCGCTTCGGGCGGCCCCTGGTCGTCCTCGCCGCCGGACAGCCTCACGGTCTCCTCCTCCAGGGAATAGACCAGGACCTTTCCCTCGATCTGGCTGCCCCGGTCGTTCGTCATCTCCACCGGCCTTCCGAAGAAGCGCGCCTCCCGGAGAGAGAGGTCGTACTCGGCCCGGTCGGCCTGAATCCGGCGGCCTTCCTCTTCCGTCTCCAGCACCACCTCCTCCTCGCAGATCATCCGTTCCAACTCCCCTTCGGCGTCGAGATGGACGGTCAGCTTCTCACAGGTGAGACGTCGACCCGGCTCTACCACCGTGACCCGGGTCCGGTATTGGATCGTCTTCTCCCCGGGATCGTAGATCATGGTTCGAGCGTTGACCCGGATCCGACGGGTCGTCTCCTCGGCCTCTGCGCCCTCGTCACCTTCGTCGCTCTCCTCCGGTTCGAGGACCCATTGCGTCTCGACCCCCTGGGCGGCGGAGAGTCGCTGGGGATCTTGATCTCCCCGGAGCTGCTCGGTCAGGAGCACCTGGTCGCCGGACCAGGCTCGGACGTCCCCCCGGAAGAGGAACGACCGGGGTTCCTCCCGAAAGAAGGCCTCTCGGGCTTCGACTCGGATGGGCTCACCACCCTCCCCCATGGGGGTCCCGGCGAACGGCCCCGTATCCGATCCCGGCTGCTCCTCCACGACGGCCCGAACTCCGTCCTGGGCGTGGGCGAGGCTCGTCTTTCGGTCGAAGGCGATTGCGGGTGCCCAGAGCTCTCCTTCGCCCGAGGTCCAGTGGGCGGGCTCCCCACGAGTCTCCAACCTTCCAGGAAGGATCCTCGCCGTCTCCCCCTCGAGGATCGTGGCACCCTCCTCGATCCGGACCCCCCCCTCCAACTGGACGTAGCGGTAGGAACCCTCGGGTCCGAACTCGGCCTCCATCCGGGCTCCGGTGGCGGTTCGGCGAACGATCTCGCGATCCCCGTTTTCCTGCACCTTCCCGGTGTCCTCCTCCCCTTCCCCGCCTTCATCCCTCTCCTTCGAACCGGGGGTGAGGATCTGGGTCAGGATCACCTTCTCCACGGCTTGGGCCCTGGCGAGGTTTCCGGCCCGGAAGAGTCCTTCGACATAGGCGGCGACGAGCTCGAAGGACTCGCCCTCCGCGCCGGTGGCCCGGACCTCCGACCGATCGTCCTCCAGGTCCTCGAGCTCGATCTTCTCGGGTTGCCCGGAGGCATCGAAGAGGATCCCCATCCGGCTCCCCTCCATGACGATGGTCCGGTAGCCGCCGTTCGCGGTGGTCCCGGACCGGATTCGAGCCCGGACGTCGGTCACGGCCCGAAGAAAGTGGAGCTCGTGGGAGGCCGGATCCAGCTGGGCGTTGATTTTCCGGGCCGTGACCCGGGATTCTCCCCACTCCGCCGTGACCCCGGCCACCGCCCGGGCGGTGTTCTCCCCGCGATTCAGGAGCACCCGGGGAGCCCGGAGGGAGAAGGATTTCTCGGCGTCTGCCTGGTTCCAGAGATGGACGTCGTCCCGGAGAATGAAGACGTCCCGGGCGAGATGGGCCCGGAACCAGTCGGCCTCTCCCTGGAGGGGCCGGCGGCCACCGTAGGTGAAATGGAGAGGGCCGTCGGTCTGGACCACGTCCCCTTTGGCCACGACCTGGAGTTCCTCGGTCTCGAGGCTGAACCCCTCGGGACCCTCCAGCCGGACGTCTCCCGTCAAGCGGGCCGTCTCCGCCTCGAGGTCGTACGTCGCCTCGTCCGCCCGGACCCGGAGCTCGCCTCCCCGGACCCGGTAGATCGTGAGATCCACCTCGTCCAGAAAGAACCGGCCTCCCCGGGTTCTCCGGGATCGGCCGGCCTGGATGCGGAAGAGGGGGGTGTCCTCCTCCATGAGGGTGTGATCGAACCCTTCCCCGACCTGACGGCTCGTCTCGTCGGACCCGATCGTTTCCACCGGCTCCTCGACAGGCTCCGGTTCCTGGAGACGGGTCCTTCGTCCCAGGAGATAGAGGGCCACCACCGCTGCCACAGTCAGGAGTGATACCACCAGGGCAATGCGCTTGGCGAGTCGGATTCGCCGTGTCGGCTCACTCAAGGCTTCGGGCCTCCACCAGATGAAGCTCCAGCGTTCCGTAGAGACGATCCCGGCGCAGGTGGGCCAGAACCTCAAAGGTTCCGGTCAGCCGTTCGATCCGCTCAGCCCATCTCCAGCCCAGGAAGCGGACGCGATGTCCGGCGGGTCCCCGGGCCTCGCCCCGGAGATGACCACTTCCGAAGGAGCGGGGTTCCCCGGCCAGGCGCAACGGACCGACCCGGAGAAGGGGCCGGGGATTCCCCTCTCCGTGGGGCTCCAGTGTCTCCAGCTCCTCCCAGAGATCGAGGTCACAGTCTCCTGGAGGGAGCTCGAGCTCGTACTCCCTGCGAGGTGCGAGACGAGCTTGGTCCCACGCCTCCGCAGCGTCCTTCCAGGCGGAGGAGAGGCCCTCCAGGTCCTTCGAGGGCACCGTGAGACCGACGGCTCCTGCATGCCCACCGAAGCGCAGGTACTCGTCTCGCCACGGAAGCAGGAACCGGTGGAGATGGATGCCCGGGACGCTTCTGCCGGAACCGGTGGCCTCGTCATCCTCCACGGCGAAGAGGACCGTCGGGCGGTGAAACTTCCGGGCTAGGCGCGACGCGGCGACGCCCACGACTCCCCGATGCCAGCCCTCGCTCCAGCCCACCAGGATGGAGGGTCGACCTTCCTCCCGGGTCGGCAGGATCTCCGTGGCCTCCCGGACCACCCGGGACTCCTCTCGCTTGCGTCGCTGGTTCAGCTCCTCGAGATGCTCCACGATCCCGGTGGCACGCCCGGGATCCCGGGTCAGGAGCAACTCCAGGGCCAGCTCTCCCGAGCCCATCCGCCCCGCGGCGTTGAGGCGAGGTCCGATCCGGAACCCGACGTCGTCGGCCTGAAACGGCTGCCGGAGCCCCGCGGACCCGAAGAGCGTTCTCAGGCCCCGGGAACGGGTCCGGGCCAGAGACTCGAGACCACGGGAGGCGATGATCCGGTTCTCTCCCCGGAGAGGGACCCGGTCGGCGATGGTTCCCAGGCAGGCGATTCGGAGAAGCGCCTCCAGGGGGATCACCCGACCCGTTCTGCGGCCGAACGCCTGAGCCACCTTCAGGGCCAGGCCGGCGGCGCAGAGATCCCGAAAGGGATAGTCGCAGGCCTCCCGCTTCGGATTCACGATCACCGTGCTCGGAGGCGGTGTCGGTCCCGCCGGGAGGTGGTGATCGATCACCAGGACCGGCAGGCCCGCCTCGTGCGCGGCCTCCAGGGCGGCCCCGGCGTTCGTGCCGCAGTCCACGGTCACCAGCGAGTCGGCACCGGCCCGGATGGCCCGTTCGACGTGGGATGGGCGCAGTCCGTAGCCCTCACGGATTCTGTGCGGAATGACGGTCTCCACCTGGACGCCGCCGTAGCGGAGAGCCCCGGTGAGGATCGCGGCGGCACTGACGCCGTCCACGTCGTAGTCTCCCAGGACGAAGACCGGTCTCTCCCCGGTCCGGGCTCGCTGGAGGAGGATGAGACCCTCCTCCAGGTCGGTCAGCGCTTCCGGGGGATGCAGCGCCTCGAGGTCGGGCCGGAGGAACGCCTCGACCTCGTCGAGATTCCGGACACCCCGACGGGAGAGGAGCGCGGCGAGCCTCGGCCCTACTCCCTCCCGGGAGAGCTTCCCGGCCTCTTCCGGGACGGGTGCCCGGATCCACTCCGTGCCGTCGTCGGACTCCCGACGGTGCGCGCCGGGATCGTCCCCGGAGTGTCGCACCGGAGTAGCGTCACTCTTCGTGATAGATCCCGATGCTCCGGAACTTGTCGTAACGCTCGTCCAGAAGTTGCTCGGTTGGCTTCCCCTCGAGCTCCTCCAGGGAGGACTCGATCCGATCTGCGACTCTCCGGGC
>JAWVZJ010000255.1:0-4373 GCA_033722255.1 Thermoanaerobaculia bacterium
GGACGTAGACCGGGAGGTAGCCGACGACCTTGCCGTCGGGGTGATCCTCCTTCCAGTCGGCGACGACCTGGAAGTCCAGGTCCTCGACGATGGCCCGGGCCCGCTCCAGGACCGGGCCCGCGGGGTCGTTGGTGGAGTCCTGTGGGGTGATCATGCGTTCCTCCAGACGGGTTCCCGCTTTTCCAGGAAGGAGCGGATCCCCTCGTTGCCGTCGTGGCTGGGGACCAGCCGCTCGAGATACCGATTCTCCGCCATGGTCAGGGGCCGCCCCACCCGGTCCACGAGGCTCGAGGAGTCCCGGAGGGCCCGGGTCGCCTCCCGGAGGGAGTATGCGGAGAGAGGGGCCATCCGCTCCCGGAACCATTCCAGGAAGGAGTCCCGGGGATCGGAGGAATTCAGGGGGAGGGCGAGTCCCCAGTCGAGGAGATCCCGACCCCGGATCGTCTCACCGGTGAGGAAGAGGCGCTCGGTCCGGAACGGACCCAGGCGTTCCCGACCCAGGGCGGCGAGGACCGGGGGGAAGACCCCCAGCCGGATCTCCGGAGAGCCGAGGCTGGCCTCCGGCGTGACGAAGAGGAGGTGGCAGCAGAGGGCGAGTTCGAAACCGGCCCCGAGACATCGGCCCTCGACGGCGGCGGCCACGGGCACGGGGTTGGTCACGATTCGGCGGACCAGGTGGTGGAATCCCTGGAGAAGCTCCGCGGCGTGTTCCCGCTGGTGTTCCTGGATGGAGGCACCGTAGGAGAACTGGCCCCCGGCTCCCTGGATCAGGATCAGTTTCAGAGCGTCGTTCCGTCGGTGCTCCTCCAGGGCTGCGTCCATCTCCCGCATGCGGTCCATGGTGAGAATGTTCCCCGGAGGGGCGTTCAGGGTGACGCCCAGGAGGGAGTCCTCTTCCAGGAGGCGGGTGAGGATCTCGCCGGATTGGTTTCCGCCGGACTGGGTCGCGTCGGACTGGGTCACGCCCTCACCTCCGTCACACCGTCACCTCCGGGGCGGGGGTTTCCTCCTCTTCCTCTTGGAGCCTTTCCCGGGCCGACGGGGGGAGGATCCCCTCGATCATCTCCCGGTCGAAAGGCTCGCCCCGGGCCACTCGGCGCCGGAGCTCGGCGAAGTCGATCTCCCGCTCGCCTCGGTCCCCGTAGTGGAAGGCCGGGAAGCCGGCCCGGGCCTCGGTGTTCATGTTCAGCGACAGCCAGGAGCGATTGGTCTCGCTGTTGGCCATCCAGTGGGCCAGCTTCTTCTTCCGGAGACTCTCGATCGTCTTCCGAGTGCAGTCCGGGAAGGTGTGGAGGAGCTTCGTGACCATGGCGTCCACGGCGGAATCCAGGGCTCCGAAGTCGAGTCGCAGCTCCGCCAGGCGTTCCTTGGCGGCAGCCTTCTCCTCAGCGGTCTTGAAGTTGCCGTAGACGATTCGCCCGGTGGAGTCGACCCACCGGTCCGTGACGACGAGAGGATTGGGGACGTAGTCGCCGTCGTCCCGGTAGACGGGAGCGACCTCGTTGACGAGGCCGATCCGGTGGGCCTTGTGGGCCGACCAGCGGTCGCAGAGGGCCAGGGACTCGGCCGCCCGGCCGAAGCCCACGAAGAGGTCCAGGAAGTCGGTGGAGCCGCCGTCCGGAGCCGAGCCGTGGATCGGCCCGGCCTGTCCGAAGAAGGCATGGTCTCCGGCGACCGAGAAGTCGCAGGCCATCCCGATCTCCTGGCCTCCGGCGATCCGCATTCCGTTGACCCGGCAGATGACGGGCTTGTCGCAGTGGAGGATCGCGGTGACCATGTCGTTGAACAGGCGCATGTACTGGAGGTACTCCAGGGGCCGCCCGGCGTAGTAGGTGGCGTACTCCTCGGTATTGCCCCCGGTGCAGAAGGCCCGCTCGCCGACGGCGGTGAAGACCACGGCCACCGCGTTCCGATCCATGCTCGCCCGCCGAAAGGCCAGGATCAGCTCCTTGACCGACTGGGTGGTGTAGGAGTTGAGCTGTCTTTCGTTGTCGAGCCAGATCCAGACCTGGTGGAGGTCTTCCACCGGATCACCGCTCCGGTCGAAGACCGGTCGGGTCTCGTAGCGGATCTCCCGAAACTCCACCTCCGGGACCAGCTCGTGGCTCTTCAGCTCTTCCGTCAACGACTCGCCTCCTGATCAGGCCGCCCCGGGATGCAGGACCAACCGGCGGCGGAGTCGGTGATTCGCCATGTCCTCCAGGACATCGTTCAGGTCGCCCAGGCCGGTGTGCTCGACGAAGGGCGTCACTTCGACCTCGCCGCCGTAGATGAGCTCCAGGACCTCCGGATAGAGACCCGGCGGGCAGCCCCAGGAGCCGTAGACGGTGGCGTCGAAGGCCATGAGGTTCGACCACCGGAGCTCGACCTTCTCCCGCGTGTATCCGACCTGGACCAGGGTGGCCGCCGGACCCAGAAGGCCGAAGGCGAGGATTTGGCCGGGGCCGGATCCGCTGCACTCGAAGATCCGGTGCCGGAGGGGAGAAACCGCCGACTCCGCCATCGACGTCCGAAGGCGTCGCCGGGCCTCCCGGGCGTCGAGCTCCGAGAGGTCCAGGCTCTGGTCGGCGCCGAGGGCCTCTTCCAGACGCCCCGGGTCGATGTCGCAGGCCAGCGTCCGGGCTCCGAGAGCCTTGGCGATCTGGAGGGTGAATCCTCCGACCCCACCGGCCCCCACGACCACGGCGAGGTCTCCTTGGGAGAGCCCGCTGCGCCGGACGGCCTGGTAGGCGGTGGACACGGCATCGGCCACCACCGCCAACTCCTCGAGGCGAAGTGTGTCCGGGGCGTCGTCCAGAGGCACCAGGAATCGTCCCGGGACGACCACGTGGGTCGCGAAGCCTCCGTGGATGTCGTTCCCGGGCATCTTCTGCCGAGGACAGATGTTGGTGCGGCCCGCCCGGCAGTACTCGCACTCTCCGCAGGGGAGGACGGCGGGGACCAGAACCGGTCGGTCCAGAAGGTCTTCCATTTCGCTTCCGGACCGGACCACCGTCCCCATGATCTCGTGGCCGAGGACCAGGGGGAGATCGTGGCGGGGAGTGACCGCGCCGGAGGCGAAGGAGAGGTCGGTGTGGCAGACGCCGCAGGCCCCGACCTCGACCAGGACCTCCTGATCCTCCAGCGATCCGAGGTCCAGGGACCTCTTCACCAGGGGTTCATCGCCGGAGATCAGGAAGTAGCCTTCGGCGTCCAATGGGCGCTCCTCTTTGGTCGATTGGGACGGTCTACGCTCTCACGTCGAGCTCGAGAAGAGGCTAGGGGAGCGGCCCGGTCTGCCCCTATGACCGACATCATGGGATGTTCGGACACCCTCGGGGCGGCGCGTCGGAGAGGCCGGAAGGCCGAAGTACCGGCTCGAAATCCCTATGTATAGCCTCCGATCAGAGCTCTCGCTCGAGGCAGAAGCGCCGGGCCGGCTCGAACTCTTGCTGGGCGAGGAAGAGGAGGAGGTCCCGCTGGTCCCAGTCCACCTCGGTCCGGATCCGTTCCACCCCGAGGGCCCGGAGATTCATCACCAGCTGCTCCAGGAGGGCCGTGCCCACCAGCTGTCCCCGGTAGGCGGGATGGACGCCGATGGCCTCGATGACCGCCACCTGCTCCGGCACGCCGAACTCACCGTAATAGAAGCTGACGATGACGAACCCCACCACCCGGTCGTCGAGCTCGGCGGCCAGGGAGAGCTGGAGGCTGGAATCCTCCATGGCCCGGGCCAGCTTGCTCCGGTAGAACTCCTGGCGGAGAAGCCCGGTGGCCTGCCGGTCGATCTCCACGATCGCCTCCAGGTCGTCGGACTGGAGCTTTCGGACGGGGATGGCATCGGTCTCCCGGATGCCGGGGGGCAGCTCGTCGATGGTATCGGCCATGGGACACCTCCTGGACGAAGATGGCTCGACGGCCCGGGCCGCCGAGCGTGAGTCGACAATCACAATCACGATAGGAGGATCGAGAACCCGGTCGTATGACCGCGGTCAGGTCCCCTCGGCGTCCAGTGTCGGATCGGACTTCACCGGTGCGTACGACGGGGCTGGATCCGGTCCGGAGGGAGGACCTCGGGCGTCTCCTTCCGGAGGCCGGCGAACGAGCCGGGAGGAGCGGGTTCGAGCGCCTCGTGGAAGCCGACCGGGGAGCTGATATGCTGACCTCGTATCTTTTGCTGGAGGCTGGCCGTACCCATTCACGGCCCTTCTAGATGGGCCTGTCGATACGAACTTCCCCGGAGGAGAAAGAATGAGCGAGCGCAGGACCGAGCTGGAGATCCGTCCCGTGGAGGAGCTCGACATCGAGGACATCGCGGGGATCGACGAGAAGATCGGCGGTGAGTACCGACCGGAGGTCTGGGAGAACCGGATCTTCTACTACATCCGACGGGA
>JAWVZJ010000256.1:0-4352 GCA_033722255.1 Thermoanaerobaculia bacterium
CCTCCGAAGACATTGATCTGGGCAATGCCCTCCACCCGCTCCAGCTCCGGCTTCACCTCCTCGTCCAGGAAGGTGTAGAGGTGGTTGATATCTCCCTCGAATCTCCCGTCTTCGGTTGGTCGGACGATGAACCAGGCGATGGCCGACGCGTTGGCCCCGACAGAGGAGATCACGGGCCGCTCCGCGTCCTGGGGGTAGCTCGGAACCTGCTCCAGTCGGTTCGAGACCCGGAGCAGTGCCGTATCCAGGTCGGTGCCGGTCTGGAAGGTCAAGGTGATCTGCCCCCGGCTGTCGGAGCTCGTGCTCTCCATCCGTACCAGACCCTCGAGCCCCTTGAGCTGCTCCTCCTGCTCGTAGACAATCTCCCGCTCCACCTCCTGGGGACTGGCACCGGGCCAGATCGTGGACACCGAGACCTCGGGCTCCTCCACGGTGGGCGTCAGCTGTACGGGGATCCGCAACAGGGCGATCCCACCGAAAAGACAGACCAGGATCGCCCCCACGGCCGTGGTCACCGGAAAGCGGATGGCTCCTTCGACGACCTTCATGGCTCCGGGTACTCCTGGGGCTCGGCCCGGACCTGGGCGCCGGAGCGGAGTCGCTCGTTGCCCCGGGTCACGATCCGGTCACCGGGCTCCACCGGCCCCTCCACCGCGATCCAGATCCCCTGGGCCCCGCCTCTCCGGACCGGAACCGGTCGAACGGTGTCGTCGGCTTCGATCTCGTACACGACCCAGTCGGTCCCCTGCTCCACCAGGGCATCCTTCGGTACCAGGACCCCGGTTGTCGGCTCTCCCACCGGAATCCGGACCCGGGCCAGCATCCCGACTCCGATCCGGCCCTCCTGGTTGGGAATCCGAACCTTCACCGGAAAGGTCCGGGCCTGGGGGTCGGCCCGGGGGACCACCGCCCGGATCTCGCCCTCCACCGTCACGTCTCCCAGGGCCCGCAGCCGGACCGTCACCGGCCGTCCCTCGGCCAGCTCGCCGAACTGTCTCTCCGGCAGCTCCACCGTCACCTCGAGCTCCCCGGTGTCCACCAGCTCCAACACCGGTCCGCCAGCGGAGATCCATTCTCCCTCCTCGGTGTGCTCTTCCACCACGACCCCGGTGAAGGGAGCCCGGATGATGCTCCTCTCGAGATCGTCCCGGAGCCGGGCCACCTCGGCCCGGAGCTGCTCGACCCGGGCTTTCGCCGCCTCCTGTTCCGAGACCGCATCGTCCAGGAGCTGACGGCTCACCACCTCCTCCCGGTGGAGCTCCCGGGTTCGCTGGAGATTCGTCTCGGCCAGGGAGAGTCGGGCCTTCGCCTCCTGGAGACTGGCCTCGGCGGCCTCGAGACGCAGCCGGAGATTCTCCCGACGGAGACGGGCCAGCGGGGCTCCCCTCTCGACCCGGTCTCCCTGCCGGGCCTCGAAGGAGACGACCTTCCCCTCGACCTCGCTGGCCACCAGACTGCTGCGACGGGCTTCCACGGTTCCCGTCAGCTCCACCGTGGACCGAACCTGCCCCTGCCGGGCCTCCGTATACCGAACCGGGACCGGGCCTCCCTGGGGCTGGGCCACGGCACCCGGCACCAGAAGAAGAAAGCTTGCTCCAGCTGCCGCGGTGATGCGCTCGATGAACTGCATACGTACCTCTCCTCCCCGTCTTCCGGAAAGCTTACGGGATTTCGGGACCGGGGGTTGCGGATCGGATCGGCGACAGCCCGGCCGATGCTTCTCCGAGGATACACTCTTCCGGCCCCGCAGAGGTCTCGCCCCAGGTCGCCGGCCGTCCGCCTCGGATGGAGCAGGACCCCCGGGGACCCGAGGCGATCACGGATGGGCCGTCCGTCCTCCTTCCCCGGGCCGTGAGCAGCGGCGTCCGTTCCCGCAAGTTACACTGCGCCGGTCATGACGGAGGCCCGTACACCATCGCCGGAATTCCCCCGGGTGACCCTCTTCTTCACCGTCTTCCTGGATCTGGCGGGCTTCGGGATGATCCTCCCGTTGCTCCCCTTCTACGCCCAGCGCTACGGGGCCGACGCATTCCAGGTCGGCCTCCTGTTCTCGGTCTACAGCCTCTCCCAGGCCATCGGCGCCCCGTTCCTGGGTCGAATCTCCGACCGCTTCGGCCGGAGACCGATCCTCCTGATCACGGTGGCGGGCCACGGCCTCTCCCTCGTCCTCTTCGCCCTGGCCGGAAACTTCACCGTGTTGCTCGTGGCTCGTATCGCGGCCGGGATCTTCGCCGCCAACTTCTCCATCGCTCAGGCCTACGTGGCCGACGTGACCCCTCCCGAAACCCGGGCCAAGGGGATGGGCCTGGTGGGAGCCGCCCTGGGGATGGGATTCGTGGTGGGACCCGGCCTCGGGGGATTGCTCTCGTTCTTCGGCCAAGTGGCCGTCCCGCTGGGAGCCGCCGTCCTGGCCGCCGTCAACTTCGCGATGATCTTCCAGGCCCTTCCCGAGAGCCTGAAGGGGACCGCCCGGCGGCGACCCGCCCGCTGGAACCCGATCCGGGGACTCCGGGAGATCGGCGCTCCCACCGGTACCCTCCTCGTGGTGTTCTTCCTGATCATCGTGGCCTTCTCCGCCATGGAGGGAACGTTGGCCCTCTTCTGCGAGGCCGTCTTCGGGTTCGGAGTGGCCGAGACCTCCGTGCTGCTGGTGATGATCGGGATCGTCATCGCCATCGTTCAGGGGGGCCTCCTGGGTCGGCTGGTGGAGCGCTTCGGGGAGCGGGGACTGGTCCGGGTCGGCATCGCCCTGATGGCCCTGGGTCTCCTGGGCGTCCCCCTCAGCGCCGGGGGCGAGGGACACACCCCGACCCGAGAGTCCGGCTCCACCGGCGGTGAGATCCGGGACCTCGGCCGGGAACCGTCGAGTCCCGTCCTGGATGGATCCCCGGAGCCGGAGGACGGGATGCCCCCCTCCCGTGACGTCCGGCTCTCGGCCGGTGCCGGGGCCGAGCCCCCGGCATCCCCGGGTCTCGCCGAAGACCCCCGGGAGGAGCGGAGCGGGAGCGATCCCCTCAGGCTGGGTGTCGTGGCCCTGCTCCTCCTGGGTCTGGCTTCGATCCTCCTGGCCGTGGGGAACGGTGTCTGCAACCCTTCTCTGCTGGGCCTCATCAGCCGACTCACCGAGGCCGAGCGGCAGGGCCAGACCCTCGGCCTGACCCGATCCCTGGGAGCCCTGGCCCGGACGGTCGGCCCCCTGTGGGGAGGGTGGGTCTTCCGGGAGATGGGACCCTCCTGGCCCTACTATCTGGCGTCGATCCTCATGCTGGGAACCCTGGCCCTGGCCGCCTTCTTCCTCCGCCGGCTCCCCCTGGAACACCGGGTCCCTGCATCCTCCCCCTCCTCCGAGGCCGGCTGACATGCTGGTCCGGGAGTTCGACTACGACCTCCCCCCGGAGCTGATCGCCCAGGAGGCCCGGCCCCGGGGGCAGAGCCGACTTCTCCACCTGGACGGCCGGGGACAGATCCACCACCACCGCTTCCCGGAGCTTCCGGACCTCCTCTCCCCCGGCGATCTCGTGGTCGTCAACGACACCCTGGTCCTCCCGGCCCGCCTCTTCGGACGGCGCCGACCCGGCGGGGGCCGGATCGAGATCCTCCTGGTGGAGAAGGCGGCGCCGGCGGAATGGGACGCCCTGGTCAGGCCGGGACGGAAGGCGAGGTCCGGCACCGTGATCGACCTCGACCGGGACCTCTCGGCCGAGGTGGTGGCCAAGGGCGACGACGGCCGACACCGCCTCCGGTTCTCGGGTCCGGTCCTGCACCGCCTCCGAGAGCTGGGTCACGTGCCCCTCCCCCCCTACATCAAGCGGGAGGACCGGCCGGAGGACCGGGAGCGCTACCAGACCGTCTGGGCCCGGGAACCCGGGGCCATCGCCGCCCCCACCGCCGGGCTGCACTTCACGGAGGAGATCCTGGCCGAGCTCGAGGATCGGGGCATCGGGATCGCCTCCCTGACTCTCCACGTGGGGATCGGGACGTTCAAGCCGGTCACCGCGGACCTGGTCCACGAGCACACGATGGACTCCGAGCGCTACGAGATCCCTCCCGAGACCGTGGGAGCGATCCGGAGCGCCCGGGAGACCGGGGGCCGGATCGTGGCCGTGGGTACCACGACGACACGGGCCCTGGAGGGCTGCGCCGCGGACCACGGCGGCCCCCTCGCGGACGGCCCGAGGGAGACCGATCTCTTCATCACTCCGGGCTTCGAGTTCCGGGTGATCGACCTCCTTCTCACCAACTTCCACCTCCCGAAATCCACACTCCTGATGCTGGTCTCCGCCTTCGCGGGCAGGGAACGGGTCCTGAGCGCCTACCGGGAGGCGATCCGGGAACGCTACCGCTTCTACTCC
>JAWVZJ010000257.1:0-4336 GCA_033722255.1 Thermoanaerobaculia bacterium
CTCAGGATCCAGAATGGGTACGGAGATGAAGACGGAGGACAGGACCGGATCCTGGTCACGGCCCGACGGTGAGGAGCTCGTACCCCGTGGCAGGAGCCGGTGATTCTGCTGCTTTCACCGTTTCCGACGTACAGGGAGAGACAGTGGTGCATGCCGGGCTGCCAGCGCGCCATTGGACAAAGCTCGCCGTCCGAAGCACAATAGCCCTCGGTCGGGTTCGCCGGCCAGGAGACGGAGCCCCCCTTTTCTGGGATTCGAATCGAGATTGGAGGATTTCGATGTCGCGACTGCCCCGACATCTGGAGCACCTGAAGACCGGGTTCACCGCCGAGGCCGTGAGCGCAGCCATGTTCCGTGCCTTCGCCGAGGAGGCGGAACAGGCGGGAAAGCCGAATCTGGCCGGCTTCTGGGAGACCCTTGCCGACCGGAAGGACCGCTTGGCCATCGCCCAGCTTCGGGCCGGCGGCCGCATCAAGGGGGAGGAGCAGAACCTCAAGGGGACGATCGCCGAGGAGCAGTACGAGAACGAGGTCCTCTACCCCCGCCTGATCGCGGATCTCGAGAATCTGGGACAGGAGGAGGAGTCGAATCTGATGAAGCGGGTCGTGGAGGAGCAGGAGCGGCACGCGGAGGCCCTGGATCGTCTGCGACGGGAAATGACCGGCACGACGGAGGACGTCTCTCCCCAGGAGGTACCGGCCGCCGATCTCTGATGTCTGGTCGGCTCGCCCGGCGGGTCGGGGAGGGTCGGATCCCCGATACGGGCATTCCCGGGAATTCTCCGATTCCGCCCCGAGTTTCCCGTCGCGAGGCCCCGGTTGTGACTGGGGCCCGACTCCCATAGACTCTGCCCCCGGAAGGAGCGACCTTCGATGGTTGGAGAAACCTGGTTCACGACGAAGTTCGAGCAGCTCGAGGGATGGGCCCAGTCCCGATCGTTCTGGCCCCTCCCTTTCGGGACGGCATGCTGTGCGATCGAATTCATGAGCACGGTCTCGAGCCATTACGACGTCTCCCGGTTCGGTTACGAGGTCGTGCGCTTTTCACCCCGTCAGAGCGACGTCCTGATCGTGGCCGGGACGATCACGGACAAGATGGCTCCGGTGCTCAAGAAGATCTACGAGCAGATGCCGGATCCGAAGTGGGTCGTCTCCATGGGCGCGTGCGCCTGCTCCGGAGGCTTTTACCGGGCCTACCACGTGATGCAGGGCATCGACGAGATCATTCCGGTGGACGTCTACGTCCCCGGGTGCCCCCCCTCTCCGGAGGGGCTCATCTACGGCATCCTCCAGCTCAAGGAGAAGGTCAAGAGGGATCGGAAAGGGAAGAGGAGCGCCGGAAAACCGGCGGCCCGGGAGACACCCGGCACCACCGGTGGGTTTCTCCCCGCCGAGCCGGAAGACCGGGAACCGGAGACCGAGGAGACGACGGCCACGGAAGTCGCCGCCCCTCCTTCCACCTGAGAACAGCCGAGAGGATCCCACCCATGGCCACCATGGCGCCCGCCCAGCCTCTGCTGGAGAAGTACGGAGACCGGATCCGGGTCGAAGAGGGGCTCGATCAGCCCACCTGGATCGTGGACCGGGAGATCCTGAAGGAGCTCTGTTTGGAGCTCCGGGACGATCCCGAGACCCGTTTCGACCTCCTCATGGACAGCTTCGGCATGGACTATCCGGAGCGGGAGGAGCGCTTCGAGTCCGTATACCACCTCTATTCGGTCCCCCGGGGCGACAGGCTCCGCCTGAAGGTGCCACTCCCCGAGGACGACCCGAAAATCGATTCTCTCGTGGACGTCTGGAAGGCCGCGAACTGGCACGAGCGGGAGAGCTACGACATGTTCGGGTTCGAGTTCGACGGACACCCGGACCTGCGGAGGATCCTGACCCACGAGGCATTCCAGGGACACCCCCTCCGGAAGGACTACGATCCGGCTCGACGTTGGATCCTCACCGAGAAGGATATCCACCGCCCGACGTTCGACCTCCCGGAGGGGGAGGACGAGATGTTCGAGCGGATGGCCATCAACATCGGCCCCTCCCATCCGGCCATGCACGGGACTTTCCGGGTCTCGGCGGTCCTCGACGGAGAGACGATCACCGCCAGCGACGTGGAGATCGGGTACCTCCACCGGTGCTTCGAGAAGATGTCGGAGACGCATACCTGGCAACAGGTCATCCCCTACACCGACCGCCTGAACTACTGCTCCTCCTTCATCAATAACGTGGGCTACTGCCAGACGGTGGAGAAGATGCTGGGTGTCGAGGCGCCACCCAAGGCGATCTGGGCCCGGATGATCTTGATGGAGTTCTCCCGGATCATGGATCACTGCGTGGCCAACGGCTCCACCCTGGTGGACGCCGGAGCCATCACCAACTTCTGGTACCTGTTCCAGCCCCGGGAGGAGATCTACGGACTCCTGGAGGCCTGCTTCGGGGCCCGCCTGACCGTCTCCGGCTGTCGGATCGGCGGCTTGCTGGCGGACCTGCCCCCGGATTTCGAAGAGCGATGTCGGGACCTCCTGGAGCGCATCCCCCGGTTCCTGGACGACGTGGACGGCCTGGTCCTGAAGAACAAGATCTGGCTCGACCGCTCGGTGGGGGTGGCGGCGATCTCCGGCTCCGACGCGGTGAACTGGGGGTGGACCGGGCCCTGCCTCCGGGCCTCGGGAGTGGGATACGACGTCCGGAAGGCCCACCCCTACTCCTGGTACGACGAGGTGGACTTCGAGGTCCCGGTCTTCCACGGCGGGGACATCTTCGATCGATACCGGGTCCGCATGGCCGAGTGCCGTCAGTCGCTCCGGATCATCGAGCAGCTCCTGGACCGGGGCAACCCCGGCGGCCCCCACATCGTGGACGACCCCCACGTGGCCCTGCCTCCCAAGGAGAAGGCCTACAACGAGATGGAGGCCATGATCTACCACTTCAAGCTGATCATGGACGGGATCCAGGTGCCGGCCGGGGAGCGGTACGGCTTCGTGGAGGGAGCCAACGGGGAGCTCGGTTTCTACGTCGTGTCCGACGGCTCGGAGAAGCCGTACCGGGTCCGGGTCCGACCGCCGTGCTTTCCGATCTTCTCGACCTTTTCCAAGCTGATTCAGGGGCACACGATCTCCGACGTGGTCGTGACTCTGGGCGGCCTCAACGTGATCGCGGGAGAGCTGGAACGATGACCGAGACCGCCACCGAAACCCGGGCCTCGACTTCCCATCCCACCGAGGTGCGACCTCACCGATACACCCTCTACGAGAGGTCCTACCTGCCGCTCCTGTCCGGGATGTGGCTGACCCTCAAACGGTTCTTCCGGAACGTCTTCCGGGGGAGCGAGCACACCATCGAATACCCGGAGACGCGCCGGAAGTACAGCAACCGCTACCGGGGCCATCACATCCTGACCACCCGGCCCGACGGCTCGGTGCGCTGCGTCGCCTGCTTCCTCTGCTCCACCGCCTGCCCGGCCAACTGCATCCACATCGAGGCGGCGGAACAGCAGGACGTGAACGTCGAGAAATATCCGATCGTCTACGAGATCGACATGCTCCGCTGCGTCTTCTGCGGGTACTGTGTGGACGCGTGCCCGGAGGAGGCGATCATCATGTCCAACAACACCGACATGGCGTACTTCGATCGGGAGCAGTCGGTGGTGGGGAAGGCGGATCTGATGAAGCCCTTCACTGTGGATCCCGAGCGCCTCGGTTATCGCCCCACGTTCCCCGAGGAGCAGGCCCAGCGGGATCGAATGCGCCGGGAGGCCTTCGATCTGGTGACGGCGGCAAAGCAGGGCGGGGGAGAGGAGGCCCGGGCTGCCGGCTGAGAGGGTTCCGGAGGCTCGTCTGAGACGCACCGTACGCGATCCGGAGGCTGCGTAATGCCGCGATCCGAGAGGCCACCCCTGAGCCGTGTGCGGGAAATCCGCACGCACGGTTCGAGAGGGGGCCTTGACTTCGACTCTCATCGCAAGATGGTCAGGGTTGGGATCTACCGATGAGCTCCGATCTCCGTCGTTCCCTCGCGTCCCAACTTCGCTCGTCCCAGGCCCACGCCGGGCTCCAGCGCTCCCTGGAAGGACTCTCCTTCCGGGATGCCGGTCGACGGGCCGACGCCCATGCCCACACCGCCTGGGAGCTGGTGGAACATCTCCGCCGGGCGGCGGAGGATCTGGTCGACTACTGCCGAGACGAGGACTACCGGATGCCGTCCTGGCCCGAGGCGTTCTGGCCGGACGAGTCGGCTCCCGCCGACGCCGAAGCCTGGAGGGAGAGCCGGGAGGCGATCCGAAGCGCCGTGGAGAGCATGGCCTCCCTGATCGAGGACACCGATCGGCCCCTCTTCGAGCC
>JAWVZJ010000258.1:0-4332 GCA_033722255.1 Thermoanaerobaculia bacterium
AGGACAGGACGACGTCGAACTCCGTCTGCTCCTCCGCTTCGGCCGCGGCCGCCTGTGCGCCGCCGGCCGCAGCCACGGGCATCGCCGCCGCGGCGGCGGACACGCCGTAGTGATCCTCGAGGGCCTTGACGAGATCGTTCAACTCCAGAACGGTCATCTCGTCGATCTGCTTGATGAACTCTTCGGTTTCGATCGCCATTGTCTTCATTCTCCTTGCAAACGTTGTGTAGCGCCCGGTCTCGGGCCGGGCAATGATCGATCGCCCCCCACGAGTGAGGGCGCTACAGGCTTCTTCAGCCCTCTTCCTCCTTCTTTCGAGCCACCTGGTCCAGGACCACCGCGAAATCGCGGGTCACGGCGTTCAGCGTCCGGGCCAGCCTCGTGATGGGCGACTGGAGGAGGAAGAGGAGCTTCGCCACGAGGTCCTCCCGGCTGGGAAGCCGGGCGATCTCCTCGATCTCCTCCACCTCCACCTTCTGTCCGCTGACCAGCCCGCCCCGGAACTCGAAGACCGGGACCTCTTTGGCGAACTCGGTGAGGGCCTTCGCCAGACCCACGACGTCGCCGTCGGTGTAGGCCACCGCGATGGGCCCCTGGAAGGAGTCCCGGAGCTCCTCCAGGGGCTTGCCCTGGATGGCCCGCCGGGCCAGCGTGTTCTTCACCACTTCGTAACTCCCCCCGGTGCTCCGGATCCTCTGTCGGAGCTCGGTGACCTGGGGCACGTCCACTCCCTGAAAATCGACCAGGAAAGCGTGCTCGGCCTCGGCGAGCCCTTCCTGGTACCGGGCCACGAGCTCCTCCTTCTTCGCGCGAGTCAGTGCCATCGGTTCTCCTCCTATACCTCGAGCTTCGCGTTGATCGCGGATTCGTCGAGGGCGACTCCCGGACCCATGGAGGAGCTCACGTAGGCCGACCGGACGTACCGGCCTTTGGCCGCCGCGGGGCGGGCCCTGACGATGGCGTCCACGAAGCCCCGGACGTTGTCCGCGAGCTGCTCCGCGGTGAAGGAGAGCTTCCCCACCGGGGCCTGGACGATCCCGGTCTTCTCGACCCGGAACTCCACCTTCCCGGCCTTGATCTCCTCCACGGCCTGTCCCACGTCCATGGTCACGGTCCCGGCCTTCGGATTGGGCATCAGGCCCCGGGGCCCGAGGATCCGGCCGAGGCGTCCGACCACCCGCATCATGTCCGGGGTGGCCACGACGGCGTCGAACTCCATCCAGCCCCCCTCGATCTTCTCCGCCAGTTCCTCGCCACCGACGAAATCGGCCCCGGCCTCCTCGGCCTCCCGGACCTTCTCGCCCTGAGCGAAAGCGACCACCCGCATCTCCTTGCCGGTCCCGTGGGGCAGGACCACCGTTCCCCGGACCATCTGGTCCGCGTGCCGGGGGTCCACTCCCAGGCGCAGCGCCACGTCCAGGGTCTCGTCGAAATCGGCGTAGGCGATCTCCTGGATCAGCTCGATGGCATCCCCGAGGGGATAGGACCGGTTCTCCACCTTCTCGGCGGCGGCCCGATACTTCTTTCCGTGCTTGGCCACGACTCGTCTCCTCCTTCGTCAGCCCTGGACCTCGATCCCCATGGAACGGGCCGTGCCTTCGATGATCCGGCAGGCCGCGTCGAGGTCGCCGGCGTTCAGGTCGGGCATCTTGATCTCCGCGATCTCCTCCACCTGGGCCCGGGTCACGGTGCCGACCTTCTCCCGGTTCGGCTCGCCGGAGCCCTTCTCGACCCCGGCCGCGTCCCGCAACAGGACCGCCGCCGGAGGAGTCTTGGTGATGAAGCTGTAGCTGCGATCGGCGTAGACCGAGATCACCACCGGGATGATCACGCCCTGGTCGTCCTGGGTCCGGGCATTGAACGCCTTGCAGAAATCCATGATGTTGACCCCGGCCTGCCCCAGGGCGGGACCCACCGGAGGCGCAGGCGTGGCCTGTCCCCCCGGGATCTGCAGCTTGATCTCGTTGATTACCTTCTTGGCCATCGCTTACATCTTCTCCACTTGCAGGAACTCCAGCTCCACCGGCGTCTGTCGGCCGAAGATCGTGACGTTGACCTTCAGTGTGTTCCGGTCCAGGTTCACTTCCTCCACCACCCCGGTGAAGTTGCTGAAGGGGCCGTCGATGATCTTCACCGGCTCTCCCTTCTCGAACACGTACTTCGGTTTCGGCTTCTCCTTGGCGGACACGACCTGCTCCAGGATCTGGTCCACCTCCTCCTGGGTCAGGGGCGTCGCCTTCTTCCCGGTCCCGACGAAACCGGTCACCTTCGGCGTGTTCCGCACCACGTGCCAGGCCGGATCGGACATCTTCATCTGGACCAGGATGTAGCCGGGGAAGAACTTCCGCTGGGTCTCCCGCTTCTTCCCGCCCTTGAGCTCGACGACGGTCTCGGTGGGGATACGGATCTCCCCGAAATCGTCGCCCATCTCCATGGCCTCCGCCCGCTGCTTCAGCGTCTCCTTCACCCGCTCCTCGAAGCCGGAATAGGTGTGGACGATGTACCAGCGAAACTCCTCGTCTTTTTGCTGGCTCGGCATCAGCCTCTCACCGCCCCCATCAGGTCGTAGACGAGCTCGAGACCCCGGACGATCACCAGATCCGCCGCCCAGAGGTAGAAGGCGAAGATGAAGCTGGTGATGATCACGACGATGCTCGTCTGGATCACCTCGTCCCGGGAGGGAAAGGTCACCTTCTTCATCTCGGAGATGACCTCCGGGACGAATTCGGAGAAAAAGTATCTCAGCCAGTCCATCAGCTCATGGTCCTCGATTCGATGGCAGGGCAGGAGGGACTCGAACCCCCAACCGCCGGTTTTGGAGACCGGTGCTCTCCCAGTTGAGCTACTGCCCTACGGGTCCGTGGTCCGGAGGAGCCTTCGGCTCCGGGGTGGGAGGATCGCCCCCTCACCCGGAGCCCCCTGTCGTTCATCCGATCCATCGCGACGTCTCGGGCCTTCTCCTTCACTGGATCGAGGGAAAGCGCCCTTCGTTCACTCGACCTCGTTCACTCGACGATCTCGGTGACGGTTCCGGCTCCGACGGTTCGTCCACCCTCGCGGATGGCGAACCGCACGCCCTTCTCCATGGCGATCGGTGCGATCAGCTCCACCTCCAGGGACACGTTGTCCCCGGGCATCACCATCTCGGTGCCCTCGGGAAGGCTCGCCACCCCGGTGACGTCCGTGGTGCGGAAATAAAACTGGGGACGGTAGCCGGAGAAAAACGGCGTGTGACGGCCACCCTCCTCCTTCGTCAACACGTACACCTCGCTCTTGAACTGCGTATGCGGCGTGATCGAGCCCGGCTTGGCCAGCACCTGGCCCCGCTCGACCTCGTCCTTCTTCGTCCCCCGCAACAGCACACCCACGTTGTCCCCGGCCTGGCCCTGCTCCAGGATCTTCCGGAACATCTCCACGCCCGTGACCACCGTCGTCTGCGTGGGACGGATCCCCACGATCTCCACCTCGTCGCCCACGGTCACCACGCCGCGCTCCACGCGACCCGTCACCACCGTGCCGCGACCCGAGATCGTGAAGATGTCCTCGATCGGCATCAGGAAATCCTGATCCACCGGACGCTCCGGAAGGGGAATCTCCTCGTCGATCGCCTCCATCAACTCCACGATCTGCGAACCCCACGGACCCTCCGGATCCTCGCTCTCCAAAGCCTTCAGAGCCGAACCCCGGATCACCGGCACGTCGTCGCCCGGAAACTCGTACTCGTTGAGCAACTCCCGGATCTCCAGCTCCACCAGATCCAGAAGCTCCTCGTCGTCCACCATGTCGCACTTGTTCATGAACACCACGATCGCCGGAACACCCACCTGACGGGCCAGCAAAATGTGCTCCCGAGTCTGCGGCATCGGACCATCAGCGGCCGAGACCACCAGGATCGCACCGTCCATCTGCGCCGCACCCGTGATCATGTTCTTCACGTAGTCCGCGTGACCCGGACAGTCCACGTGCGCGTAATGACGATTCTCCGTCGCGTACTCCACGTGAGCCGTCGCGATCGTGATCCCACGCTCCTTCTCCTCAGGAGCCTTGTCGATCTCGTCGAACGCGATGTAGTCCGCCCAACCCTTCGCGTGGAGGATCTTCGTGATCGCCGCCGTCAACGTCGTCTTCCCGTGGTCCACGTGACCGATCGTCCCGATGTTGACGTGAGGCTTCGTCCTCTCGAATTTCTCCTTCGCCATCTTTTAACTCTCCATCCTCCAGAAGACTTCTCGCCCCGCCGCGGGGGCTTTCCGGTTGTTTCGACCTTCCGACAGTGGAGCCCACGACCGGATTTGAACCGGTGACCTCTTCCTTACCAAGGAAGCGCTCTAC
>JAWVZJ010000259.1:0-4310 GCA_033722255.1 Thermoanaerobaculia bacterium
ACCGAAGTACTTCGACGAATTCGTTACCTCCTTCGCCGCCCCGATTGCTACCGGCTGGAGCGACCAGATGCCGGGTGGGAATTCCACCCACTGAGAAACGCCGACTTTCACGGCGTACTGAGATATCCGGGCTAGGAGCCCCGAAGGCCCGTCGCATTGCTTCGGGGATTCCTGAGGATGAAAACGGGAAGCTGACCGTTCGATGGGCTGGGGTCGGTCCTGCGGGTCGGAGGTGGGGCCGGTGAAACAAGGCTTCGGATCCCCGCGTAGTGGGAGTTGTTAAGAGATCGAGCCCTCGACCGTTTCATGGATGAGGGCGCTAGACGAGGGATCCGATCCGAGCGACTGGAAGCGAAACCGGGGGACCGAGCGATGGCAGAGAACGAAGAGACACGGCAGGACGGGGTCGGAGGGGAGACAACGCTGGAGGAGACCCATCCCGACTTCGACGCGGAGTACTTCGAGCGGGACGCGGAACCTCCGAAGGGCCGGCGGATCCGCCGTCGGGTGATCGCCCTCGTGGCCGTCGCCGTGGTGGCCGTCGGGGGCTTCTTCGTCGTCCAGGTGGCGAACGGCGACGAGGAGAAGCCGGCGAACGAGACCGGCGAGGAGGTCTCCGCCACCGACTCCGAGAACGAAAAAACGGACGAAGGCCAGAAGCCCGAGGACGGCGACGCCGAGTCCGAGAAGGAAGAGGAGGAGGAGACCCGGATCCCGGTGGAGGTGACCGACGTCGAGAGGGATACCGTCGCCGCCTACATCGCCGCCAGCGCCAATCTGGTGCCGGACCGGGACGTGCGGGTGATCGCAGAGGCGGAGGGGCGGATCGAGAAGCTCCTGGTGGAGGAGGGGGACCGCGTGAAGGCCGGACAGCCTCTCGTCCGGCTCGTCCAGGACGACACCCGGATCGCCCTCCAGAAGGCCAAGGCCCGACTCGCAAACGCCGAGCAAGCCTTCGAAAGGGCCGAGCGGATGAAGGAGCAAGAGGTCATCAGCAACGAGGAGTTCGATCTCTTGTCCATGGAGTACCGGGTGGCCCAACAGGAGGTGGCCGAGGCGGAGTGGGCCCTGTCCAAGCGGACCGTCCGGGCCCCTTTCGACGGTCAGATCACCGAACGGTTCGTGGACCTCGGACAGAACGTGAAGCTCTCCCAGGAGCTCTTTTCCCTGGCCTCCTACGACCCCCTCGTAGCCCGGATCTACCTCCCCGAAAAAGAGGTCCTGGGCCTCGAGCCGGGCCGGGAGGTCTCCCTGGCCCTGGCCGCGGACGAATCGATCCGCTTCTCGGGGGAGATCCAGAAGATCTCTCCCATCGTGGATACCGCCACCGGCACGGTCAAGGTCACGGTGGAGGCCACGGAAAAGCCGGCCCAGGTCCGGCCCGGCGGCTTCGTCACGGTCCGGATCGTCCGGGAGCGTCGGGAAGGAGTTCCGGTCGTACCCCGGGAATCGGTCATCCGGGAGCTCAACCAGGCCCACGTCTTCGTGGCCGACGGCAGCAAGGCCGCCAAGCGTCCCGTCGAGGTGGGGATGGAGGAGGGCGAGAAGGTCGAGATCACGGAGGGCCTCGAGCCCGGCGAGAAGGTGATCACCGCCGGACAGGGGGGGCTGAAGGACGGGGACGAGATCAAGGTCCTCGAGCCGGCCCAGGTAGCGGACTTCGCACCCGAGAAGCGGTCCTCCCGCAAGGGCTGATCGGCCTCCGACACATTCCCTTGAACACCGAGAAGGCAGGTCGGTCATGAAGATCGTCGAGCTCTCCCTCCGCCGCCGGGTCACGATCTCCATGGTGGCCGTGGCCCTGGTCCTCTTCGGGGTCGTGGCCTTCAGCCGGCTCCCGATCAACCTCCTGCCGGATCTCGCCTACCCCAGCCTCACAGTGGAGACCAAGCTCCCGGGTGCGGCCCCCGGCGAGGTGGAAGCGCTCCTGACCCGCCCCATCGAAGAGGTGGTCGGGGTCGTGAACGGGGTCCAGCGACTGTCGTCCACCTCCAAGCCCGGGGTCTCCCAGGTGACCCTGGAGTTCGGCTGGGGCCGGGACATGGACTTCGCGTCCCTGGACGTGCGGCAGAAGCTGGACCTGCTGAGCCTGCCCCGGGAGGCCGAGAAGCCGGTCCTGCTGCGCTTCGACCCCGCGAACGAGCCGATCATGCGCCTCCACCTCTCGGCGGGAGAGGACCTGTATCAGGCCCGGTATATCGCCGAGGAGGTGGTCAAAAAGGACCTGGAGTCCACCGACGGCGTCGCCGCCATCAAGGTCAACGGGGGCTACGAGGAGGAGATCCAGGTCCAGGTCGACGAGAACAAGCTGTCCCTCATGGGCCTCGACATCCAGGAGGTGGGCCAAAAGCTCCTGCAGGAGAACATCGACCAGGCCGGCGGAAGTCTCTACGAGGAGGAGGCCCGCTACCTGGTCCGGGCGGAGAACGAGTTCGAGAACCTCGACGACATCCGGGCCACGATCCTCCGGACCGAGGGGGGCCGGAAGATCACCCTCGGAGACGTGGCGACCGTGGAACGGGGACACAAGCAGCGGGAGGTGGTCACCCGATTCGACGGCGAGGAATCCGTCGAGCTCGCCGTCTACAAGGAGGGCGACGCCAACACGGTCCAGGTGGCGGAGGCGGTGCGGTCCCGGCTGCAGCGCACCCGGCAGGAGCTCCCGGAGGGAGTGGAGCTCTCCACCGGCGGGGACCAGTCCCGGTTTATCCAGGCCTCGATCCGGGAGGTCCTCTCCAACGCCCTCCTGGGCGGCCTGGTGGCGATCCTGGTCCTCCTGTTCTTCCTGAAGGACCCGGGGGCGACCCTGATCATCGGGATCTCGATCCCCATCTCCATCGTGGCCACCTTCTTCCTGATGTACCAGACCGGGACTTCACTGAACATCATGTCCCTGGGCGGTCTCGCCCTGGGGGTGGGGATGCTGGTGGACAACGCCATCGTCGTCCTGGAGGCGATCGTCAAGCACCGGGAGATGGGGAAGGACGCCTTCTCCGCCGCCCGGGACGGGGCCTCCGAGGTGGGCCACGCCGTGGTGGCCTCCACTCTCACCACCGTGGCGGTGTTCCTCCCCGTGGTCTTCCTCCAGGGGATCGCGGCCCAGCTCTTCCTGGACCAGGCCCTGACGGTCTCCTTCTCGCTGCTGGCCTCCCTGGCCGTGTCCCTGACCCTGATCCCCATGATGGCGGCGGTGGTCCGGAAGCGGGCCGAGGAGGGGATCGAAGCCCCGGAGACGGGAGAGCTCTCGCCCCGCAAAGAGGGCCGCTGGAACGCCGTGGCCCGGGGAGCCCGGATCGTCGGCCGGGGTCTCTTCCGGCTCGTGCCCGCCCTGGTCCTGAAGGGATTGCGGCTCCTGGCGAGGGCCGTGGCACGAGCTCTCTCGATCCTCTTTCGGCCGGCCACCTATCTCTTCGACCGCCTCCTGGGCGGGCTCGCCGACGCCTACCCGGCCATCCTCCGAGGTGCCCTCCGAGCCCGGTGGGCCGTGCTCCTGGTCGCCCTGGCGGCCTTCGGAGGCTCGATCCTCCTGATCCCCCGTCTCGGGGTGGACCTGATCCCGGCCTTCGCCCAGGGCGAGTTCAGCTTCGAGGTGGAGCTCCCGGAGGGAACGCCCCTCCCGGTGACCGACCGCTTCCTGGACAACACCCAGCAGGTCCTGGAGGGGGATTCCCGGGTCGCCTCCTACTCCACCATCGCGGGCGGGGTGGGTCTCGCCCTCACCAAGACCGGCACCGAGGGGGAGAACTTCGGCGCCATCCAGGTCCAGATGAAGCCGGGAGCCACGCCAGAGGACGAGGAGGCCGTCATCGCACCCCTCCGGGAGCGCCTGGCCGAGGCGGAGAACGTCCATTTCACATTCGAGCGACCCTCCTTCTTCTCCTTCCGGACCCCGATCGAGGTGGAGGTCTACAGCGACGACCTCCGGGACCTGGTGGCCTCGACCCGGAAGGTCGAGGACGCCGTGGCCCCGATCCCGGGCCTGGTGGACGTGGAGTCCACGGCCGAGCTCGGCAACCCGGAGCTCCAGGTGCTCTTCGACCGGGACAAGATCGCCCGTCTGGGCCTGGATCTGGCCCGGATCACGAGCTCGGTCCGGAACAAGATCCAGGGGGAGGTGGCGACCCGCTTCTCCGAGCAGGACCGGGAGATCGACATCCGGGTCCGGACGGTGGAGCTCGGGAGGACCTCGGTGGAGGACGTGGAGAGCCTGATCGTCGCCCAGACCGAGGGACGGCCGGTCCATCTGGCCTCCGTGGCCGAGGTCCGGGTGACGGAGGGCCCGAGCGAGATCCGGCGGATCGGACAGAAGC
>JAWVZJ010000260.1:0-4309 GCA_033722255.1 Thermoanaerobaculia bacterium
GCTCGTCCTCCACTTCCCGGGCGACCAGGAGCCGTCCGTCCGGCCCCACGTCGTAGCTCGCCCCGAACTCACTCTCTGCAAAGGGGCCTTCCGCGACCGGCTCCGATGAGGAGACCCGAAAGGTCGGCTCGTCGGAGCTGAAGGCGACCCAATCGCCGTCCGGGGAGAAGACCGCGTCCCGGTCCTGTCCCGGGCCGGAGCGGAAGCGCCTCCGAGGAGCTACGGCCGAAGGTCCTCCTCGCCTCTCGCCTCGCCCCGCTCCTCCCGCGCCCGGACCGGCGGCATGTACTCCCCCAGCCGGTCCCGGACCCACCACCGGCCGGACCTCCACCACTCGGTGAGGGTCGCGAATCGGTACCGGTACCAGATCGCCCGGATCCAGGTCGGGGGCTCCTCCCCGAAGGGATCCTCCGCCAGGAGGCTCCGGACTTCGGGCACTCCCCGCATCAAACGGATGGCGAAGAGCTGGAACCAGGGCTGGTACTCCACTGGGCTCATGGCCGCGAACCACATCTGCCAATCCAGGCGAAGATGGTAGGGAGCCACCCAGGGCGGTCGGCGCCGGGGATCCCCGGGCTTTCCCTTGAACCGGTAGGTCCTCCACTCCGCGTGCTCGCCGGGATCCTCGTCCCGGGTCCCCTGGATCTCGATCTCCCGTCTCTCCTTGGTGACGCTCCCGAAGGCCCCGTAGGTATTGACCAGGTGGAAGCGGTCGAAGGTGGCGTTCATCCGTTGCTTCCGGGAGAAGAGGTTCTTCGCCGGCCGGTAGCTGAGGATCAGGATCAGGCCTGCCACCACCAGAAGCAGACCGTCGAACCCGACCGGACGCTCGGCCAGGACGTCCGGCCGCAGGGACTCCAGGAAGGGCAAGAGGGGATCCGAGAAACAGGCCAGGGCCAGGATCCCGGTCAGGTAGTTCAACCAGGAGAGATTCCCCGACAGGATCAGCATGCCCTGGAACAGGAGGACCGCCCCTCCCGCCATCGCCGCCCAGGGCTGGGGCAGGAAGATGCCCCAGATCAGGACGAGCTGCACCCCGTGGGTGAAGAGGACCTCGAGTTTGTGGAACCAGGAGGGCGAGCGGTGCAGGAAGAAGGAGAGGGGGTTCGGGAGGGGCTGGGTCTCGTAGTGGTGGTCGAGACAGGTCAGCTCCCGCCAGCACCGATCGCCGCGCATCTTGATCATCCCCGCCCCGAACTTCACCCGGAAGAGGAGCCAGCGCACCAGCCAGATCGTCGGCCAGGTCGGCTCCGCCGAGGACGGCCCCAGGAAGATCGCGAGGAAGCCCACCTCCAGGAGTAGCGATTCCCAGCCGTAGGCGTAGAAGAGCTGACCGAAGCTCACGAAGGAGAGGTAGAGGATCCAGAGAAGAAACCAGGTCACCAGGGAGACCGGAAAGCCGAAGGCGTCGGAGAGTCCGCTGGTCGCGAACAGCGACAGGGCCACTCCCGCCCACGCCGCAGCAGTGAAGGTTCGGTCGTGTGGCGAGAGCCAGAACAGACTGGGAAGGGTCTTCCAGTCGAATCGCCGCAGCACCCTCCGGACGGGCAGGATGCCCCGCTCCCCGCACAGTCCCCGGAACTGGTGGGCCGCGACCAGGAACGCCATCAGATAGACGACCCCCAGGGCCCGCTGGAGGAGAAACCGGGCCGACCAATAGTCCGGAGCGTCCAGAAAACTCACCGGGATCCATGGTAGCCACCGGGCGGCTCCACCTTCGGCGAGACTCCCGAACCGGCGACCCCCGACCGGGGGCGCACCGAGCAACGGGAAAGGCATGCGGGGCTACTCCAAAAATGGATATGTTGTCCGTCGAAGATGGGGGTTCGCAGGGCGCGGGAGCGGGGCCGCGAGGCGGGTTGCCTCCAAGGATTCGGCGATCCCGTGCGAAGGGGATGTTCGCACGGGATGGCTCTCGAGCGCTCTTCACACGCCGTGAAAGGGCACTTCGGGCCGGCGCGAAGACGAGCACAGGCGCGGGCCCGGGGTCAAAGATCTCATAGCCCGCGCCGTCCCCTCCCGGCCCCGCTCCCGCAACCGGAGGACCGGCCCCGGGTCATCGACTGGTCAGCCCCCCATTTTCATCCTCATGAATGCCCGATGCAACGCCACGGGCATCCGCGACTGGTACGATGCCCCGTCCCGACCATGCCCGATCCCCGTCCGCCAGACCTCCGGTCCATCCTGGTCCTCCTCGCTCCCCTCCTCCTGGTCGGGACAGCCGTCGGGCAGGCGCCGGATGAGACGCCGAGCAGCCCCGAGGCGGCCGGCGAGTTCTTCGGCGTCGTGGACGTCGAGATCGTGAACATCGACGTCTGGGTGACCGACGACGGCGAACCCGTCCCGGGCCTCGAGAAGGATGATTTCCTCGTCTACCGGGACGGAGAGCCCGTCGAGGTGACGAATTTCTACGCCGTCGCGGACGGACGTCCCGTGGCTTCGGAGCCCGAAGATCCATCCGGGGCCGGGTCCGACTCCTCCATCCCGGAGTCCGGCGCACCGGACATGGCCCGAAAGCCTCCGACGGCGGAGATCCCCCGGGAACACCGGCTTTCCCTCGTCGTCTACGTGGACAACTACAACATCCAGCCGATCGAGCGGGCCCGGGTCATCCCGGCTCTCAGGCGGTTTCTCTCCCGGACTCTCGCCCCCGGCGACCGGGCCATGATCGTCACCGCCGATCGCTCCCTGGAGGTGCGCCAGCCTTTCACCGACGAGCTCCCGATGCTCTTCGACGCCCTGGAAGAGATCGAGGACGACACCGGCCACGCCAAGATCCGGCGAACCGAGCTGATGGAGGCGCTCCACAGGATCGACGAGGCGAAGAGCCCGACCCGGGCCCTGGGCTACGCCCGCCAACACGCCGAGCAGGTCCTGAACGAGACCGGCTACACGGTGGACGTCCTGGAGCGTCTCGTGGACTCCCTGGCCGGGCTCCCCGGCCGGAAGGCCCTGGTCCACGTGTCCAGCGGCGTACCGATGCTCGCCGGCGAGGCTGCGTTCCAGGCCGTGGCCGAGAAGTGGAAGCTGTCCGAGGCCTACGCCGAGATCCCCCGCCACGACCTCAGCCGCTCCTTCGAGAAGGTCGCCCGGGACGCCAACGCCCACCGCGTGGTCTTCTACACCCTGGACGCCGGGGGACAGCGGGGAGCGGAGTTCGGAGGAGCCGAATACGCCGGGTTCGTCTCTCCCCGCCTCCGCATGACCCTCGACTCGGTGGTGCCGGAGAATCTCCAGGCCCCGCTTCGTCTGATGGCCTTCGAGACCGGGGGCCGGGCGATCGTGAACCGCAACGAGGTCCTCCCGGCCCTGGAGGAGGCCGCCCGGGATTTCCGGTCCTTCTACTCCCTCGGCATCCCCTCCCACGGCTCCGGGTCGGCCCGCTACCACGAGATCGAGGTCGAGCTCCACCAGGAGCTCCGGAGGCGTGGTCTCGAGCTGCGACACCGCTCCGGATACCGGAGCAAGAGCGTCGACTCCCGGATGCGGGAGACTCTCCGCTCGGCCCTCCTCTATTCCCACGAGCAGAACCCCCTGGACCTGAAAGTCACCCTGGGGAGCCCGGAGGCCACGGGAGAGAGAACCTTTCTCCTCCCGGTCCGGCTCCGCCTACCCCTCCGACATCTGGTCCTGATACCCCTGGAGAGCGGGAAACACGAGCTGCGTCTGAAGCTCTACGTCGGCGCGGTCGGAGAGGAGGGCGACCTCTCAGAGATCCAGGAAGCTCCCCTGGGCCTGCGAATCGACCCCGAACATCTCGAGGCGGCCCGTCGAGAGGCCTTTCTCCACACGCACCAGATCCTGGTGAGCCCGGGACGTCGAAAGATCGGTGTCGCCGTCCTGGACCTCCTCGGCCAGCAGTCCTCGATCGTCACCGGGCTCGTGGAGGTCGGGACCGGGGAGTGAGCCTCCCCCGACGGCTCACTCGAGGTACTGCAGCATCTGCCGGGCGGTGGCCACCTCCGGATCGTCCGGCGCCAGCTCGATGAACTTCCGGAGCGCCTCCTTCGCCTCCGCGTTCTCCTCCTTTGCCGCGTGGTGGAGACCGACGAAGTAGTAGGCCTTCCCCAGGCCGGGGTCGATGGCAAGGGCCTGCCGGGCCAGAGCGACGGCCGCCGCCGTCTGGCCGGCGTTCCAGCGGTCTGCGGCCTGCTCCAGGAGCTTGTGTCCTCCGAAGTCCGGATCGATCTCGGCCAGCCGGGGGGCGATCTCCGCCAGCTCCTCGGAGCGGCCCAGGGCCTGATAGGCGTCGTAGAGGACTCTAAGGGTCTGGACATTGTCGGAGCCGAGATCCAGGGCCTTCTCCGCC
>JAWVZJ010000261.1:0-4297 GCA_033722255.1 Thermoanaerobaculia bacterium
GCCCTCCCCGGGACGCCGGACGATCCGGGTCCATCCCCTGGACGATCTCCGGGAGCTTCCCCGGATCCTCGCTCCCTGGAAAGGACGCCTCCAGGGGGCGGCTCTGGCCGGAGAGAGGGCCCGGGAGCTCGAGCCGGCCCTCCGGGAGCTCGGCGTCACTCGATGTGCTCTACCCGGGGAGCTCCAGACCCCGGACCAGCGCTGGCAGAACGGGGGCCGGGACCTGATCGGAGTCCTCTGACCGAACGCCCGGTCCGGCCGGCGCCCCGTCTGTCGGAGTAGGGCCGGACCGAGCGGCCTCCCGACCTCAGGCCGGGACGGCCCCCGCGCTCTCGGGAACCGTGGCCTCCCGGGCCGCCCGCCGGATCTCGGCCTCCTGGGCGTCGATGACCGCGATGGCGGCCATGTTGACCACGTCCCGGGTGGAGCAGCCCTGCTGCAGGACGTGGACCGGCTTCCGCATGCCGGTGAGGATCGGGCCCACCGCCTCGGCACCTCCCACTCGCTGGACCAGCTCGTAGGCCACGTTCGCGCTCTGGAGGTCCGGGAACACAGGGGGCGTCCGAAGGGCGCTCCCGCTCGTTCGGCTTCCCGAGCGCTCAACGCAGGAGCTTCGTCTCCTCGTTCACCGCGACCCACGTGTACCAGAAGGTGTCGAAGCCGGCCACGGGCTCGAAGCCTTCGGCCCCCGACCGGGCACGCTCCAGGAGAGCGGCCGGATTCCCCGGGACGTTCCCGCTCTCCAGCAGCCACGCCCGGGAGGAGGCGAAGAAGGAGCTCCCGGGCTCCCGGTACAGCAGAATCACCTTTCCTTCCCCGTCGGGAAGTGGAAAGAGACCACCCCCTTCGAAGGCCTCGTGGGGTACCGCGAAGGGATTTCCTCCGTACCGGAAGGTGTACACCGGCGTCTTGGGAGGGAGTCGATCGTCCTCGACCCGGAGATCCCGGAAGGTCTCTCCGGAGGCGAAGTAGTTGTCGTAGGGATTGTTCTCCACGTGCTCCCGGCCTTCCACCGACAGCACCAGAGTGTCGGGATGACGGGACACCCACTCCCCGAAGGTGGTCTTCTCTCCGGCCGGAAGCTCCCGGAGATCCTTCCCTTCCATCGGCCCCCCGATGGCGTCCGAAGACATGATCGACCACCAGCTGTCGGTCTCCCGGTCCCTCATCACCAGAGAGGCATCGAGGAGGGCGCCCGAGGCCTCGAAGGTCAGCTCCTGGCCCCCGTAGTCGCGGCCGTAGACCACGGCCGTATTCGCCAGGGGTCACCAGACGGCGGCAAACGCCGTGTCTCCCGCCCTGTCGTTGACGACCTCGTGGGCGTTCAGGAGGTTGAGGCTGTACGCCTTGGCCCGACCCCCGATCTCGACCCCGAGAACCCACGCGTCGTCGGGGATCTCGGCTTCCCCGGCCGGCACGAGCTCCGGATCGGTGACGGCCGCGATCCGACCCCGGGGCAGGAGCTGCTCCACCCCCGGCGGGATCTCCTCTTCCGCGCCGAGAGAGATCGGTACCAGGGTCATCGAAAGGCAGGCGATCCAGGCTGCCGGTCGTCTCCATCCAGTCATCGACTTCCTCCATCCGCGGATACGGATTCCAGGCTCTGCCGGATCGGTCCGTCCGGGGAGTCTGTGCGGTATCGGCTCGACCCGGGCCCGGCCCGATGGGCCGCGGGCCAACTACCGGCTAACTAAGAGCTCTGGAGGAGCTTTTTCAGGGTGAGCTCCGGAATCTTCCACTCGTAGCCCTCGATCCGGCCGATCTCCCGACCGTTCCGGAAGACCACCGCGGTGGGGACGCCGGTGATGTCGTGCTGGGCCGCCTTCGGCTCGTCGCCGAAGCCCCGGGGAAGGCCGTAAAAATCGAACTCGATCGGCGTTCCCTCGAGCTCCCGGGCCAGCCGAATCGCCTTCGGCACGTGGTCCCGACAGAAGGGACACCAGGAGCCGAAGAACACGACCACCTCCACGGGCTCGGAGACCTTCCGGAGGCTCCGGAGCATCGGATCCGAGGGATCGTAGGTCCGGGCCTCGAAGGCGTAGCCCCGGTCCTTCTCCGCCAGCTCCTCCGCTCCGTGGGAGCCGAGAGAGTGGGGTGCCTCCTTCAGACGAAGCTCGAGACCGGACGCGGAGAAGGAGAGGGAGCCGCCGCCCATCTGGTAGCTGCCGCTGGAGGCGAGGTCGGCGTCGGAGAGGATGTCGAGGGTCCCGTCCTCCCGCTCGACCACCTTCTCCTCGGGGACGATCTCCACCGCCCCGTTCTTCCGGGGAGAGAGGAGCACCGGGGCGTCCAGGTTCGGACTCCGGATCAGCAGGGCCGAGCCGGCCTTCTGGGACTGGAAGATCTCGGCCTCGGGATCGACGGATCCGCCGACCTCCAGGACCCACTGTCCCACGGGCTCGAATCCCTGGAGGACGGCGTCGGCGGGGATCTCCTGGCCGGGAGCCGGGCCCACCGTTCCCAGGGCGAGAGCGACGCTGAACAGGATGGCACTGATGCGGTTCATGGTGGGTCTCCGTCTTCGTTGCTGTTCGGGCCCGGGGAGTCCGGAGGCAGGCCCGGTGAAGTTACCACGACCGTTCCGTCCCGGACGAGGAAGGACCGAGGGAGCTGCCGATAGAGGGGTCGGAGCAGGACCGACGGCGCCTCGTGGATCGGAAAGGCGGGACCCAGGGTGAACTGGACCTCCATCAACTCCTCCGGGGTGGCATCGGCCAGGACGGTGAGGGGAGGTCCCTCTCCGGCCCAGGTCCTCCGATTGAGCTCTTCCACCCAACCCTCGGGAGCGCTCTCCGGTTCGATCATCACCACCCAGTGCTCTCCCTCCAGCAAGGCCGGTGCCACGTCGTGGAGGCAGACCCGGGGGTCGTCTCCGGCGCAGAGCTCGTCGATCCGTGTCCCCGGGCGGAGACGGGTGGCGACCTCGTCGAGGGGCAGATCCGGGGCCTTCCAGGCCAGGAGCAGGACCCCCACGGTCGCCCCTCCGGCCAGGGTCACCCGCCACCGGGCCCCGTGGGAGTCCCGTCCCCTCCCCAGGAAGGCGAGGAGCAGGGGGATCCCCAGGAGGAGCAGATCCTGCCAGAAGGCCTCCGCCGGGGTCCGGTCCACCAGATTCCCGAAGCACCCGCAGGAGGTGGCCGACGCCTCCGGATCTCCATGGGTCGCCGTCCAGTACGCCCGGCCGGTGAGGAAGAGGAAGAAGCCCGTCAGGCCGGCGGTGGGCACCAGGACCCAGAGCCGCCGGACCCAGGAGATCAGGAGTACTCCGAGACCGGTCTCGAGCCCGATGGCGACGAGGGCCAGCGACCCGGCCGGGATCCATCCGGCGAGCCCCTCGCCCTCGATCGCCTCGGCGAAGGCCATCGGATCCACGGCCTTGGCCAGGGCGGCCACGAGGAACACGCCCCCGAGGACGGTGGCCCCCAGGCGGCCCATCCAAACCCGGCGACCTCCGTCTCGATCTTCTCCCGTCACGGGGAGATGTTAGCCCGGAGCTCCCGCTGGAGCGTCTCGACCGCGTCCTGGCACTCCCGGGCCAGGACCCTGCGGTCCCGGGGCTCGAGACCTTCCGTCGAAATCGGTCGGCCCACCGCCACTCCGACGGTCCCGGGTCGGAGACGGAAGGTCCGGGGAGGAAGCACCTCGTGGGCACCCCAGAGAGCCACGGGGACCACCGGAGCCCCGGCTTCGATCGGGGCCATGAATCCGGCCGTCTTGAACCTCCCCACGGAGCCGTCCCGACTCCGGGTGCCCCCCGGGAAGGTCAGAATGGCGGCTCCGTCCCGGAGCAGCTCCGCCGCCCGGTGGATCCCGGCGTAGCCGCTGGTCCGGTTCCTCCGGTCGATGGTGACCATCCCCATGGCCCGGATGTACCAGCCCAGAAAGGGGATCCGGGCCAGCTCCCGCTTGGCCACGAACCGGAGGGGGAAGGGAAGAGCGGCGTAGAGGACCGGGATGTCCCCCAGGGACTGGTGGTTGCTGGCGAAGTAGTAGGCGCCGTCCAGGTCCAGGTGCTCGAGGCCCCGGACCTCGAGACGGGCCGCAGCCGCGGCCACGATCCCCGGAGCCCAGAGATGTCGGGCCATGGCCAGGGGAACCCTCCGGGACCGGGTCACCAGGGACACGATCAGGGCCAGGACGATCCAGAATCCCGTCCATCCAAAGATGAAGGCGAACTGGAGGGTGTTCAGCAGGGGCCAGAGGGACATGGAGCCGGAGACGGGGACCTCAACTCCGCCCCACGTAGGTACCGGCCATCCGATCGTGGAGCCCCCGTTTGGTGGCGCTGAAGGCCACC
>JAWVZJ010000262.1:0-4272 GCA_033722255.1 Thermoanaerobaculia bacterium
CCTCCGCGAAACAACTGGTCCCGGTGGCGAACAAGCCGGTCCTCTTCTACGGGATCGAGGCGATCGTCGCCGCCGGAATCACCGAGCTCGGGATCGTGGTCGGGGAGACCCACGAGGAGATCGAGGCGGCCGTGGGAGACGGCTCCCGATTCGGAGCCGAGGTCACCTACATTCGCCAGGAGGCCCCCCTGGGGCTGGCCCACGCGGTGAAGGTATCCCGGGAGTTCCTGGAGGACGACCCCTTCGTCATGTACCTGGGAGACAACCTGATCGCCGGGGGTATCTCGAGCCTGGTGGAGGAGTTCCGTCGGGACGACTGCAACGCCATGATCCTCCTGGCCGAGGTGCCGAATCCCCGACAGTTCGGGGTCGCGGCCCTGGATCCGTCGGGACGGATCGAACGCCTGGTGGAGAAGCCGGAGAACCCTCCCAGCAATCTCGCCCTGGTCGGGGTCTACATGTTCGACTCCGAGATCCACGAATCGGTGAGCCGGATCCGACCCTCGGACCGAGGGGAGCTCGAGATCACCGATGCCATCCAGGACCTCATCGACCGGGATCTCTCCGTCCATCCTCATCGGGTCCGGGGGTGGTGGAAGGACACGGGGAAGATCGAGGACATGCTCGAGGCGAACCACATCGTCCTCGAGCAGCTCGACGTCAAGCGTCGGGGCTCGGTTCCGGTCCGGAGCCGGATCGAGGGCCGGGTCCAGCTCGGAGAGGAGGTGGAGCTGGTGGACTCCCTGATCCGGGGTCCGGCCGTGATCGGGGACGGAGTTCGACTGGAGGACACCTTCGTCGGTCCCTACACCTCCATCGGGGACGGCTGCGTCCTCAGCCACTGCGAGATCGAGAACTCGATCGTCCTCGCCGACAGCGAGATCCGGGAGATTCCGGTCCGGATCGACGGCTCCCTGATCGGGAGGAACACGCGGATCGGACGTACCGACTCCAAGCCCCAGGCCTATCGATTCATGGTCGGGGACAACTGCGATGTCGGAATTCTCTGAAGGATCCCGGTGCGGAGCCTGATCTTCGGAGGGACCGGGATGCTGGGGCGCTCCCTCGTGGGGGAGCTCAGGGAACGGGGCTGGCCCACGCTGTCCCTTTCCCGCCGGCAGGCGGACATCCGGGACGACGGAGAGGTGGGCGCCTGGATGGGGAGCTTCCGTCCCGACATCGTTTTCAATTGCGCCGCCTTCACGGACGTAGACGCCTGCGAGGAGCGGGAGGAGCACGCCCTGGAGGTGAACGGCACGGCGGTGGGGACCCTGGCCCGGAGAGCCTCGAAAGCGGATGCCCGCCTGATCCACCTCTCCTCGGACTACGTCTTCGACGGACAGATGAATCGGCCGTACCGGGAGGACGATCCTCCGGTTCCCCTCTCGGCCTACGGCCGGAGCAAGCTCGCCGGCGAGCGTCGAGCCCTGGAGCACCCGAAGAGTCTGGTGGTCCGGGCCAGTTGGCTTTTCGGACCCCACGGCCGGAGCTTCGTGACCACCATGCTCCGCCTGGTCGAGGAGGGAAGGACCCCTCTCCGGGTCGTCGACGACCAGACCGGGGCTCCGACCTACGCCCCGTTCCTCGCCCGAGCGCTGGCCGATCTGGCGATCGCCGGCGTCTCCGGTATCGTCCACTATCGGAATCGGGAGCCGGCCACCTGGTGGGAGTTCGCCCGGGAGATCGTGACCGAGCGGAGGCCGCCGGTGGAGGTCGTCCCCGTGAGCACCGACGACTTTCCCCGAGCGGCCTCGAGACCGCCGTACTCCGTGCTCGACACTGGGAAGTTCGAAGGGATCGTCGGTCGAGGGGTCGAACCCTGGGCCAGCGGGCTGACGGAGCTGACGAGGGAACCACCAAGGAACACCCCGGCCCGCTGACCCACCGACTCGCCCGCGGCAACCATCAAGGAGGAAAGCGAGACCATGAGAGCCCTGATCACCGGAATCACCGGCTTCGCCGGATCCCATCTGGCCGAGTATCTCCTCGCCGAACACCCCGAGGTCGAGATCTTCGGCCTCTATCGGTGGCGCAGCCGCATGGAGAACGTGGAGGAGGTCCGAGACCGGGTCATCTTCCTGGAGGCCGACCTCCGGGACTATTCCTCGATCAGCCGCGCTTTGGACGAGGCCCGGCCCGACCTCGTCTTCCACCTGGCCGCCCAGAGCTTCGTGCCCACGAGCTGGAGGGCTCCGGTGGACACGATGACCACCAACGCCAACGGCCAGATCAATCTCTTCGAGGGCGTCCGGTCCCTGGGCCTCGACCCGACCCTCCAGATCGCCTGCTCCAGCGAGGAGTACGGGCTGGTCCATCCCGACGAGGTGCCGATCACCGAGGAGAACCCCCTCCGGCCCCTCTCCCCGTACGCCGTCTCCAAGGTGACCCAGGACTACCTGGGCTACCAGTATTTCCAGAGCTACGGGCTGAAGGTGGTCCGAACCCGTGGCTTCAACCACACCGGCCCCCGGCGGGGAGACGTCTTCGTGACCTCGAACTTCGCCAAGCAGATCGCCGAGATCGAGGCCGGACTCCGGGAACCGATCCTCCGGGTCGGCAATCTGGAGGCCGTCCGAGACTTCACGGACGTCCGGGACATGGTCCGGGCCTACTGGCTCGCCGCCACCGAAGCGCGGCCCGGAGAGGCGTACAACATCGCGACTGGAGAGGGCATCACCATCCAGGAGCTCCTCGACCGCCTCCTCGAGCTCTCCGGGGCCGACGTCCAGGTCGAGCAGGATCCGGAACGGATGCGGCCCTCGGACGTGGAACGCCTGATCGGCGACAGCTCGAAGTTTCGGGCGGACACCGGCTGGGAGCCGGAGATCCCGCTGGAGAGAACCCTTCAGGACACCCTGGCCTACTGGAGAGAGCGGATAGAGGACGACTGAGCCCCATCCTCCCGGTCCCTCTCTTCGCCCACCGCCGAACCGCCATCATGAACGACGCCACCTGACCTCATGCGCGTTCTGGTCACCGGTGTCTCCGGTTTCCTCGGTCCCCATCTCGTCCGGAATCTGGAGGACGCCGGGCACCGGGTCTGGGGAACCTGCCGCCGAGGAGATCCCGAGGAGGGAGGTGAAGGGATCTTCACGGTGGACCTGGAGAGCCCCGACGATCTGGAGAGGGCGGTCCGGGGTTCCCGTCCCGAGGTGATCGTCCACCTCGCCGGCCGGAGCCACGTCGGCACCTCCTGGGACGAGATGGGGAGTTACTTCCGGGTCAACGTCCTGGGGACCGAGAACCTCCTGAAGGCGGCCCCCGGGATTCCCACGGTTCTCGCCTCCAGCGGTGAGATCTACGGAGTCGTCCCCGAGGAGGAGCAACCGATCGCCGAAGATCGGCCTCCGGACCCCCCGAGCCCCTACGCCCTGACGAAAGGCGCGGCCGAGCGCCTGGTGCTGGGAGCCGGCGGTGTCGTCGCCCGGTGCTTCAACTTCGTGGGACCGGGACAATCCCCGGAGTTCGCCCTCCCCTCCTTCGCTCGGCAGCTGGCGGCGATCGAAGCCGGAACGCAGGAGCCGACTCTCCGGGTCGGGAACCTCGAGGCCCGAAGGGACTTCGTCCCCGTGCAGGACGGGGCCGAGGGCTTCCGAATCCTGGTGGAAGAGGGGGCCCCGGGCACCACCTACCAGATCGCCACCGGAAGGGCCCGCAGCATCCGGCAGGTGCTGGATCGGTTGATCCAGCAGACCGGCCTGGAGGTCGAGATCGAAATCGACCGGAAGCGGCTCCGCCCCGTGGATGTTCCGCTGCTCCGGGGATCCGCCGAGCGGCTTCGGGCCCTCGGGTGGCGACCCCGGCGGAGCCTGGACGGCGTTCTCGCCGAGCTCTGGAGCGAGGCCCGGAGAGAATAGCCCCGGATGCCCAACGCGTTGCAACGGGCGTTCCCGAGGAGGAAAGGGAGGAGGCGATCGTTCGAGACCTCGGGCCCTCTCCTCGCGATCGAAAGATCGACCCGAGAGGTGCCCTCTGAGGGGCCAGATCCAGAGTGATCCCTCGATGGGAGGCCTGAGCCGGGGAGAGCTCGTCCGGAAGGCGGGACATATCGGGGCCGGAGCCGGGGCCCTTCTCCTCCGGCCCCTGGGACCCCTGGCGTCGGCGGCCCTGGTCCTCGCCGGGCTCCTCTTCGTCCTCCTGGTGTTGCCCCGGATCGGAGGTCGAGACCTGTGGCGGGAGGAGGAGCTCCGGAGGGGACGATCGGCGGGGATCGTCCTCTATCCCCTGGCGATTCTCATCCTCGTGCTGGTGTTCCCCTCCAGACTGGAGATC
>JAWVZJ010000263.1:0-4261 GCA_033722255.1 Thermoanaerobaculia bacterium
CATAGTGCATCTGGGTCACGTTCCCGGTGCCGTTCCCGCTCCGTCGGCGGGCTTCGATCCATTCCTCCCGGAGCGGGCGAAGCCCCTCCCGGACGTCGATGGAGGTACCCGAGTCCGTGTAGGGCCCGGAGGAGTCGTACAGCCTCAAGGACCCGGAACCGCCGTCGAGCTCGACCTCTCGACAGGGGACCCGGAGCTCCGGATGTCGGGATCCTTCCAGGTAGACCTTCCGGGATCCGGGAAGGGGCCCCGTAGTGATCTCGATCTCCGCCGAGGGATTCCAGGGGCTCCCGTCCTGTTCGTGAGTCATGCTGATCCCTTCCTCTTCTCGTCGCACGGCCGGTAGCTTACACCTACCCGGGGTCCGGTTCAGGCAGAGTCGAAGGTGCTCCTCTTCACCTCGGATCCGGAGGCTCCCACGTCCTCTCGTCCACTTCGGAGGAACGGAGCTCTCCGAGACCGGAGTCAGGCCACCACGGGGCGCACCCGATTCCGCCCCGCTGCCTTGGCCGCATAGAGAGATCGGTCTGCGGCGGAGATCAGTTCCTTCACGCCGCCGTCGGGCGCAATCTGGTCCAGGGAGGCGAGACCGATCGAGACGGTGGTCTCGATCGATTCTCCTTCCACCTGGACACTCTTCTCCTCCACCGAGGAGCGGGCCTTTTCCGCCACCGTCGCCGCCCCGTCGAGATCGGTCTCCGGCAGGATGATCAGGAACTCCTCTCCCCCGTACCGACCGACCTGGTCCACTCGACGGAGCGCGTCCCGGAGCAGGTGAGCGAACCATTTCAGGGTCGCGTCTCCGGCCAGGTGTCCGTAGCGATCGTTGATCGCCTTGAAATGATCCAGATCCGCCAGGCCGATGGAGAGGGGACGCCCGAAGCGGCGGGCCCTCTGCATCTCCGTCTCGAGATTCGACAGGATCGCCTCCCTACGGAGGAATCCGGTCAGGGAATCCCGGGTCGCCGACTCGAAGAGCCGGGCGTTCTCGAACACTGCGGCCACGTGGTGGGCCAGGAGGTTCAGGAGCTCCTTCTCCTCGGCCACGTACTTGTCCGTGGACTCTTTGGGTCCGAGGATCAGGAGACCCACGAGGCTCTCCTGTGCCATCAGAGGTACCACCAGGCTCGCCTTGAGCTGTCGCAGCCGCTGAGCCAGGGCGGGGCTCTTCGCCCCGAGCTGGCGGGCGGGGAAGGGCCTTCCCGACTGGGCCAGGAGCTGGAGGGCCGGATCCTCCGGAGACAGGAGGAGCGAGTGCTCGAGACTCTCGGACAGGTCCAGGCTCGAGGCCAGAGAGGCCAGAGAGCCGGTCCCCGGATCGGCGATGAGGAGTGTGGCCCACCGGATCTTGAAGATCTCGCAGAGACGATCGACCAGTCTGGAGCCCATCTTGGGGAGGTTTCCCGAGGCCGGGAGCTCGGAGGCCAGCTCAACGAGCTGTTTCCGGAGCTCCATCCGCTCGGGAAAGAAGCGGCGGTAGATGAAGCTCTCCAACCGTCTTCGCAGGGGCGTGAAGAGGAGCCCCAGGATCAGGGTGGCGATGGCTACCACCCAGATCTCGTTCCCTCCCGGCAGGATCTCGGAGAAGAAGAACCCTCCGGCACCGAGGGCGCCGTAGAAGATCAGCAACAGCAGGGTCGTCAGGGCCGTGTAGACGAGGCCTCTCCGGACGATCAACTCCAGATCCAGGAGCTGGTACTTGAAGATGGCCACGAAGACCGCCACCGGGTAACAGAGGAGGGCGAAGGGCTCGGCGATCTCGAGCCAGGCCGGCCAGGCCAGACCTGCGAGCTCGTGACCGGTGGCGACGAGGGACGTGACCGTCCAGGGGATGACGCCGGCGAGAACCAGCCCCGCCTGATATCGACCCCGGGTCTCCGGGTAGCGGATCGCCGGGATGGCCAGGAGAATCGGCACCGCGAGAGCCCAGGTCGGGAAGAGGCCGTAGTTGAAGATTCTGTTGGCCATCTCCGGTGTCAGGGGAAAGCTCTCGAAGCCGACGCTGTCGGCCAGAAAGGCCGTGGCGATGACCGCCGTCGTCCCGATTCCCAGGGTGTAGTAACCGGGCACGATCCACGGTCTCCTCCGAAGCCATCCCTGGGTCTCCGGTATCACCGACGCCAGATGAAGCTCCAGCCCCATCTGGAGACCGGAGTTGAGGAAGAAGATCACGAAGAGGGCCGTGTCGATTGCCTCGTGACCCGGCACGTAGTCCGGGAGGGCGAACTCGAGACCCACGGCCAGGGCAAAGAGAAAGATCAACTTTGCCCGGACATCCCTCTTCATCTGAGGCCATGCCAGCCAACCGAGCCCCAGATAGGCGGCCACGCTCAGCCAGCGCAGGAGGATGGCGTCCCAGGGGTAGGGCGTCCCGGGAGCGATCTGCAGCGTCTTCCGCTCGCCCTTGCGCTCCACCACGACCTCCACCGGCTCTCCCCGGAGGAAGGAGTCTGCTGCCTCGTCGTAGTCCGACACGTCGTCGATGGGCCGATCCTCGACCTCGAGGACGATGTCCCCGGGTTCCACGCCCGCCCGGGCCGCCGGACCTTCCTGCACGACCTCGGCGATCTGCATGCCCGGAACCTGGAGATCCACCGTCACCCCGATCATGCGAGCCGTGGTCCAGCGAGCCTGTAGGGTGGTGAACAGCAGTGCAGCGAGGATCAGGACCGAGGCGCTGACGGCCAGGATCAGACGGAGATCGAGCTTCTCGAGCTTGGATCGCATGGTGGAACGTGCGCCGATCCTATCAACTTCCGCAGACCAGGGATTGGAGATCCTCTTCGGCTCTCCCCACCCAGGACACGCCGAGAATCTCCTCCAGGAGCCAACGCTTGTCCTCGTCGGTCAGGCGCTCCCGCGTGTATTCGACCTCTCGACCCGGATCCGTCCCGGTGGAGGCCCGGGAGTATCGGCCGCTGTAGTCCCCCTTCTCGAATACCCTCTCCCAGAGACCGAAGAGGGGAAGACCCCGATTCAGGTGGGGACAAAGGGATCGTCCCTCCGCTCGCCGCTGGCGTTCCTTCCGGGCGATCTCCAGATAGATCGAGAGGAGGTGCGAGCCGAAGGACGCCAGAGCATCCACCTGCGCTTCGATCCGGGCCTCCGCCGGCGCGCTACGCATGCGGTTCGAGCGGCTCCGCACACCGGATCCGACCTCTGAATCCCGGCGCAGCTCTCGGTAGAGACGTGCTTCCAGCAGGGCGTGGAGCAGGTACTCCGTCATGTCCGGCGGCATGTCCGAGATCGGCCGGAACCAAAGTCCCCGGCGGAAGAACGGATCGTAGAGGAGGAGCGTCCCCCTGCCTTCCGGACCACTCTGGAAAAAGGCCGCCATCGACCACTCCTCCCGATCGTGCCAGACGACCGGGACCTCCTCGGAGAGACCTTCGGCGAAGCCGAGGGGAGCCCCCAGCTCCTCCGCAGTCGCGATCCACTCGTCTACCGCTCCGGGGGCCGAGGTGGACTCCAGTGCCAAGGCCACGAGAAGGGAGACGAGACCGCTGGTCACGCCGCCACTATATCGGTGCGGTGTCTCCTTCGTCGTGTTAACGTCCCGGATCCGATGTCAGGAGACTCCGGGACCGATCGCGATCCCAGGGATGGCGGGGCTCGGCCAGCCCCTTCGGTCATCCTCGTCGAGCCCCAGCTCGGAGAGAACATCGGAACCACGGCCCGGGCCATGGCCAACGGGGGTCTGATGGATCTTCGGCTCGTCAGGCCCCGGGAGGGCTGGCCCAACCGGCGGGCCCGGGCCGCGGCCTCCGGCGCCGACTGGATCCTCGACCACGCCCGGCTCTTCGACAGCACCGAGGCGGCGATCGGGGATCTACGGAAGATCTACGCCACCACCGCCCGGCCCCGGGACATGGTCAAACCGTGCTCGACCCCCGGGGAGGCCGTGGCCGCCATGAGATCGCGCCCCTCCGGGGGCGACGATTGCGGAGTCCTCTTCGGGCCCGAGAGGACCGGGCTCACCAACGATCATCTCGCCCTGGTCTCGGAAGTGATCGTGATCCCGGCCCACCCGGACTTCACCTCTCTGAACCTGGCTCAGGCCGTTCTGATCCTGAGCTACGAGTGGTTCCAGTCTCTGGACCCGAACGGGACCGAGGTCCCCGACAGGTTCGAGCGGGACTCCGAACCCGCCACCAGCCGTGAGATCCAGGGATTCTTCGCTCATCTCGAGAAGCAGCTCGACGTGGCCGGTTTCTTTTATCCCCCGGAGAAGCGCCCGGCCATGGTGCGCAACCTCCGCAAC